>JBFMDV010000033.1 GCA_040753875.1 Candidatus Zixiibacteriota bacterium
TATTCTCTTCCGGGAAATGCCGTCGAATCTTCTCCCATTGGGCATCGCTTAACGTGATCGCCATGACGAAATATCGCCACGCTCTTCACGATGACAAATCAAAAACTGATTTTGAGATAGGTTCTAGGAACCGTCGTCGACCTCTATATACGCTATATCCAACTCGTTCCCCCTGGTCATTTGAATATCGCAGCTTTGGCAGTGGGGGCAGACAAACACGCACTCCTGCACCTCGAAATCCTTCCCGCAATCCCGGCACCGCCCCTGGCAGGGGATGCGGTCGATCTTTAGCTTTGTCGCAGCCAACGCGGTCTCGCGGGTCAAGATCTCAAACCCGAACTCCAGGGCGTCCGGCACAATGTCCGTCAGCGCCCCCACCCGCACCGCCACCGTGGCCACGGAACTGAGGCCCCGCCGCTGCATTTCGGCTAGGACGGCGTTCACGATATTGTCGGCGACAGCGAGTTCGTGCATGGGTTAATCTAAATCCTCGCTGTCAATATAGCCGCCAGGTCTAGATGCAACAAGCCGTTCCGAGTATAGATATGTACTGTTGCTGTGAAACAAGCACCACGCCGCAACGGTTTTACATAGCACACACGGCGGACCGCCATGTCCGCCACAAATCGATCAGGAGAATTGTGTGAAGCAGTTGATTCGCTCAGCGACTATAGGACTTACGATTATGGCTGCCCAGTCGATCCGCGCCGACCGCCAGCCTACCAAACCGAATGACCCCAACGTCGCGAGGACCAGTGTGACCGCGAAGGTCATCGCCGATGAGGGCAAGCCATCGCCGCCATTCGCCAGCAAAGGAGACAGCGCCATGTCAGCCAACGATTACCGGACTATTCCGTTCAAAACCATCACCGGCCACGATTCCAGCCTGGCCGCATTCAAGGGGAAAGTGGTTTTGGTAGTGAATGTCGCCAGCGAGTGCGGCTACACGCCGCAATACGAGGGACTCCAAAAACTGTATCAGACCTACAAGGACAAGGGGCTGGTGGTAGTCGGGTTTCCGGCGAACAACTTTGGCGCCCAGGAACCCGGCACCAACGAACAGATTCTCAACTTCTGCCAAACCAAGTACCACGTCACATTTCCCATGATGGCCAAGATTAGCGTGAAGGGAACGGACAAGCACCCCCTGTTTCAATATCTCACCGAGCAGTCCCCCATCGAAGGGGAGATCAAGTGGAATTTCAGTAAGTTCCTTCTGGACAAAGATGGTAACCTTGTGGCGCGCTTCGATTCTGCGGTCAAACCTGATGCCCCGGAGTTGACTTCCCGCATAGAGTCCCTATTATAGCCTCGTATTCCGCCTCCCGTTGAGGGTGCGGCCTCTCTCGCTTCTCAGCGGATGCGCGACCTTGTGTGAAACCTCGCGTATTAAAGAGCTGTGGTGGTGTAACCTATGTACCGTCTCTTTGTAGCCGTAGACCTCCCGGAAGATGTAAAACAACACCTCGGAGCCATAAGCTGTGGCGTGCCGGGTGCACGCTGGATGGAGCCTGCTCAGCTTCACTTGACGATTCGTTTCATCGGTGAGGTCGATGGGGGTGTATTCCGCGATATTCTCGACTCTCTTCGAGAAGTTCAGGCACACGCGTTTGACCTCACGCTCAAGGGGGTCGGTTTCTTCCCACCGCGAGGTGTGCCGGAAACCATCTGGGTGGGAGTCGAAAAGTCCGAACCGCTGAAACTGCTTCGAAGCCGGGTAGAAGCAGCCCTGGCGCGAGCCGGGGTCGACCGTGACAGCCGCAAATTCGCGCCGCATGTGGCGATCGCCCGCCTCAAAGAGCCCCATGTGGGACGGGTCGCCGGGTATCTGACTGAATATGGCCTTTTCCGGGTGGAACCGTTTCAAGTGGCAGCGTTTACGCTCTATTCAAGTAGTCTCTCCTCATCCGGCGCCATCCACCAGGTCGAAGAAGAATACCCGCTCAACGGCAAAAGGAACTGACTCGTTTGAAAAGTCTTCGCAAGGAGCTTTGGTTCAATATCCCCAGTCGCCGGGGGTTTGTGAACATTACTCCTGATGTACGCAAGGCGATAGCCGAGAGCGGCGTGCGGGAAGGGATCGTACTCGTCAACGCCATGCATATCACCGCGTCGGTGTTTATCAATGACGACGAATCAGGTCTGCATCAGGACTACGACAAATGGCTTGAGAAACTGGCGCCGCATGAGCCGGTCTCAGGTTACCGCCACAACGATACAGGCGAGGATAACGCCGATGCTCACATGAAACGCCAGATCATGGGTCGCGAGGTGGTAGTGGCGATCACCGACGGCCAGTTGGACTTTGGCCCATGGGAGCAGATATTCTACGGCGAGTTTGATGGTCGACGGCGCAAACGGGCGCTGATCAAGATCATCGGCGACTAAGCATGCTCTTTCACTTCCATTACATAGAGGATACCAGATGAACTCACCGAGAATGCGTCGCGTATGCCTGCTTCTCGCGGCAGCGTTACTCACGGCTGCTGTGGCCTTTGCTCAGCCGACACCGCCGGTCGCGAAAATCATTCCGAAGGTAGATACTTCCTTTGGCGATATCCGAACCGACAACTACTACTGGCTTCGTGAAAAGACAAGCCCGGACGTCATCAGCTACCTTGAGGCGGAAAACGCCTACACCGATTCGGTCATGAAACATACCGACCCCCTCCAGAAGAAGCTGTACGACGAGATGCTGGGGCGAATCAAAGAGACCGATCTGACAGTACCGGTCAAGCACGACGACTATTATTACTACAGCCGTACCGAGGAAGGGAAACCGTACTCCATCTATTGCCGCAAGTACAAGAGTCTGGACTCGGCCGAACAGGTGATTCTTGACGTTAACGAATTGGCCAAAGGGCACGATTATCTGGCGGTCGGCGTCCTCGATGTCAGCCCCAATCACCAGATGCTGGCGTACGCGTACGACACGGCCGGCTCGGAACGGCTGGCGCTGCGGTTTAAGGATCTCAAGACCGGCGTCGTGCTGCCTGAAGTGATAGGCAACACCACGTATGAAACCTCGTGGTCCACCGACAACAAGACGCTGTTTTATGTTACGCTCGATGATGCTGCACGCGCATACAAGCTGTGGCGGCACACGCTCGGCGAGGACCCTGCGAAGGATGTGCTGGTATATCACGAACCGGATAGCGCCTTTTCGGTGGGGATCACGCTCTCCAAAGACAAAGCGTTCCTGCTCATGCGACTGACCAGCCTGGTGTCATCCGAGGTTCGCTACGTGGCGGCCGACAAACCAGCCGGTGAATTTAGAACCATCGAGCCGAGACGCCCCCAGGTTGAATACGAAGTCGAGCATATCGACAAGCGGTTCATCATTCGGACCAACGACAATGCACTCAACTTCAGATTGGTGGAAGCTCCGGAAAAAAATCCCTCCCGGAACAGTTGGAAGGATATCCTCCCGCACCGCGATTCGGTCCTGGTGGAGGGAATGGATCTTTTCAAAGAATATCTGGTCGTGTTCGAGCGTCGTAACGGACTGCCGCAACTGCGCGTCAGCCGGTGGAAAGACGGCAATCTGCACTACGTGCAGTTCGATGAGCCGGTGTACAATTTCTACCCGATGGGAAACCCCGATTTCAACAGTCATATCGTGCGCTATAACTATACGTCGCTCGTGACCCCGAGCTCGGTCTACGACTACGACATGACCGCTCGGACGCGTGAATTGAAGAAGCAGCAGGAAGTCCTCGGCGGCTACGATCCCACACAGTACCAGTCCGAGCGGCTGTTCGCGCCGGCCCCCGACGGCAAGCTGGTGCCGATTTCACTGGTATACAAGAAAGGGTTGGAGCGCGACGGCAACAACCCGATGTTGTTATATGGTTACGGCGCCTACGGAATCTCCAGCGACCCGAACTTCTCATCAAACCGGCTCAGTCTGTTTGACCGCGGTTTCATCTATGCCATCGCCCACGTGCGCGGCGGCTCGGAACTGGGACGGCAATGGTACGAGGACGGCAAACTGCTCCACAAGAAGAACGGCTTCACCGATTTCATCGCATGTGCCGATTATCTGATAAGCCAAAAATACACCTCAGAAGAAAAACTGGCCATCAGCGGCGGCAGCGCCGGCGGTCTTCTGATGGGCGCGGTCACCGTCATGCGGCCCGACCTGTTTGCGGTGGTTGTCGCCGACGTGCCGTTCGTGGATGTCATCAACACTATGCTCGACGAGTCGCTCCCACTGACAGTCGAGGAGTTCGAGGAATGGGGGAACCCCAAGGTGGAGGAGTACTACCGCTACATGCGCTCGTACTCGCCGTATGACAATACCGTGCCAAAAGTCTACCCCGCCCTGCTCGCCACCGGTGGGCTGAACGATCCGCGGGTCAGTTACTGGGAGCCTTCTAAATGGGTGGCCAGACTCCGCTCCGTAAAGACCGACAGCAATCGGCTGTTACTCAAGATCAACATGGAGGCGGGACACGGCGGCTTATCCGGGCGCTACGGGCGACTCAAAGAGATCGCCTTTGAATACGCCTTCATCTTTGACATTTTGGGGATCAGACGATAACTGCGCCCGGACAAACGACTATAAGCGAAAACGGTCACCTCACTACGAGGTGACCGTTTGCACACATAATCAAGCGCAGCTATCTACTTTTCCATCATCTGATAAATCCGCCCCTCGAGCTGCAGCAGCTGCCCCGGCGTGGAAGCCAGTTTCACCATGTTGAGAATCTCCATGACACTGGCGACCTCTTCCACCTGCTCGCCGACAAACCAACCGTTGAAATGATAGGTCGCCTGGTCTTTCTCGGCCAAAGCCAATTCGGCGATCTCGTGAATCTGACGAGTCACCAGCTTTTCGTGCTCAAGCGCTGCCTCGATAATCTCCTGTGCCGTAGTGTATTTAGTTTTCGGCTCCGGAAGCGCCGTCAAAACCACTTCGGCTCCCTGGTCCAGAAGGTACCGTGCGATCTTCTCCGCATGCTCACGTTCTTCACCGGCCTGGCGGTAAAACCACTTGGCGAAGATCGGCAGCCCCATCGTCTCGAACGAGTAGGCCATAGCCATGTAGGCCCACGAGGAATAGAATTCGTGTTTGACCTGCTCGTTAAGACGAGCCGCGACTTTCTGCGAAATCATCATGGTATGTATCTCCTTTTTCATGTTAAATGCCCATCGCTATTCTGCAAATATCAACCGACGAGTGCGATTGTGGTTCCCAAGATCGAACCGTACGCGACAAAAATCAAGCGCCAATGAAATCGCCGCTCAATTGAGCATCGAACAATGGCGGACAAATGAAATCCAGTTTCAAGAATGCCTGCCAAATGACACTCCAAGCAGAAGGGACCGGCGTGAACCGGTCCCTTGCTCAACCAAATCGTCCGATGATTATTTCACCAGCAGCATCTTCCGTGACATAACAAAGCTGCCGGTCTGAAAGCGGTACAAATAGATGCCGCTGGCCGCGTTGCTGCCATCCCATGCCACGGAATGCCTTCCAGATTCCATTGGCCCGTCCACCAGCGTTGCAACGTGCTGGCCGAGCACGTTGAACACCTCCAACCGCACGTGTGAAGCGGTAGGAAGCTCAAACCCAATCTCGGTTGACGGGTTAAACGGGTTCGGGAACGCCGCGTTCAGCACCGGGGTCGATGAGGGTGTCTTTGATTGTTCAACTCTGCCCTCCGATTCCACGCAGCCATACAGCAGAATGCCCGCGCCATATACGGCATAGTCAATCAACGCTTGAAGATCGCTGATATCCACCTGACAGTCGGCGTTGACATCGGCATTGTTCGGTTCCGGAAGAGGAACGCCGAAGTGCAGGAATCTTATTACCTGCAACGCATCTGCCCAGTTTACGTAGCAGTCGCCGTTGGCATCGCCGGGCAGACTATCGCAATGAGCCCTGTTGATCACCCGCAACGCAGCCTCCCGGGCATCCGCTATGCCCCATCCGGTAGCGGCATTCCAGCCCGGGTCGTAGCCCTCCAATGGCTTGGCCGTCTGCGTCAGGATGTCGTACAGTGTCGCCGCCGAGAGCGCCGGGTTCGCAGTCTTCATCAGTGCGGCGACACCACTTGTGATCGCAGCCGACATGGAAGTCCCATTCCGCCTGGAATAGCCGTAGTTTGCGGGAATCGTGTCGCTGGGAAACTTGGCGTAGCCGCCAGTGCTCAGAACATCTACGCTTGGTGCAACCATATCCAACCAGGCGCCCCAGTTCTCACCCGCACGTATAGGATGGTGGTCATAGGGGTCTCTAGCCGATCCACTGACCGCGAGTACGAACGGGTAGGCGGCAGGATAGACCACACGCGGGCAATCTACCCCCAACCCGCAATTACCTGCTCCCGCTATGAGCGCAATTTCTTTCTGATAGAATGCCCGTTCAAGCAAGATGTGCAGATCGCGATTGTCGAACGGCCAAAGGCCCCAACTGAAGTTGAGAATATCCACATCACAGGAATCGATCAGATACTTGAGATCGGATACGTAGCGAGTGTGGCCGTGGTCCCTGAGTACCATCTTGGTGCGCGGTGACACGCCAACTATGCCTCGTCCATCCGGAACGGTACTGATTTTCCCGAGTGCCGGAACTGCCGTCTCAGAGGCAGTCGCCCCGCACACACCCGCCACCGCTGTGCCGTGATTGTACGTGCTGTTGAAGGCTGCACTACTCTTGGGAGAAATATTGTACCGGATGTCAGGGTGGTAGGCCGGATTGGTGCCGAAGCCGTCGTCATCGATCCCGATCACCACCTCCTTGTTGTCGGATATCCCCTCACAGACCAGATCCCAGGCACCGAATGCATTGACGCCGCCGCTGTCGTATGGGAACAGGTAATACTGGTTTACCGTCGAGTCATTCCGGTACTGGCACCGTGGCTCGTGCTCTGGTTCAGGTTCCTCAGAGGAACTTGCCGGAATACCGATCTGGAACGCCTCCTGCACGCCATTCACGCCCAGCAGGCTCTCGATGGCGTCTTCCGGCGTGGCCGTACCGGAAAATCCAATATGATAATGTCGAGACAGGTCTCTGAAGAAGACGCCTTCTTCCGTGAACACCGTAAACGTGTCATCCGGGGTGGCGTCGGCCCAGGTCTTGCCGAGCCAGACGATGTCAAGCGAGAAAAACTGGACCAGCATGACGGAATCGATCACTGCTTCTGCCAGCAGACCGCTGTCCACCGGCGCGACAACCTGGCCGCTGACAACGGCACTGTCGACGATGTTCGCCAGGACATACGACTCCGGAGCAACCGGATTAATGTTGGGCCTGAACCAGACCTTGCTCATTTCCAGTGGCAGGCGGGTGGCTGCGGGTAGCACAATCATGCCGATCTCATCAGACAGCCGCAGCAGGTTCAGTGCTGATTGCGGAATGGCCGGCGGCACGCTGCTCCGCCAGCTTTTGAGTCGCTCGGCCTTGTCGCGGACAAAATTGCTGCCCGGTGCAAGACCACTTGCCGCGCCTGTGGACACGGCAACACACAACAATACAGTCATGACAACCAGGCGTCGCCAAAGGTTTGATCCTTTGATACGCATAGGGCAAAACTCCTGTTGTGGTGAGGATGGTGAATGCTTAAGAACTATGGTGAGGCATCAGACGATGACGGGCATTCGCCCGCCATTAACGTGTGGTAATAGTTATCACCTCCCTTCAATCCCTGTGGTCGGCATCACTTCAGCAGAATCATCTTACGGGACTCCGTCCGACCGTCAATGCTGAGTTGGTAGAAATAGACTCCGGAGGCATGCTCTCGCGCCTCCCATCTCACCTCGTGGTGTCCCGACGACTGGGGACCATTGACAAGAGTCGTGACCCGCTGTCCGAGCGTATTGTAGATAGTCAACTTGACGGCTGCGCGACGGTTCAGGTCATAGCTGATCGTGGTAGCGGGGTTGAATGGGTTAGGATAGTTCTGGTTTAGCGTAAAGAGCCAGGGGAGTTCCGCCGGGTCGCCGGCGGGCGCATCCGTAATGTCGCTCCAGTCGTAGATGAGTAAGCCGTACTCGTTGGAGATATACACATGTTGGTCGTCGACGGTCACACCGGTGGTCCAGTGGGGAGTTGGAACAGAAGTGCTGATGCGTGGCGTATATGGATCGGACACGTCAAATATGGTCACGCCATCATAGCCGTTGGCAACGTACAGGAACGGAAACCGGACTGTATAGTCAAGAGTTGCGTATGAGTGAATCCCCCCGATCTCAGCCGGTTGTGCTGGGTCAGTGTGAATATCATAAATAACGACTCCCCCCCATGTCGCGACGTAGAGATAGCCGTTTTGCACTATCGTTTCGCCTGCCCACCAGTCATCGTCAAAGTATGGCAATAGCACGGGGCGGGATGGATCGGTTATGTCGACCACCGCTATTCCTGCATAGACGTCCCCGATATAGGCATAATTGCCATTCAGGGCTATTCCACCTGCATCATTTCGAGTCCTTAATGTTCCAGTGACCTTGGGATTGACAGGATCGGAAATATCGATCACATACAGTCCGGCCTGCCCACATGTGGCGTAGGCAAGATTACCCTGTACCACGACTTTCAAGCACTCCCCACCGGTGGGCAGGCTGCTTAAGAGGCACGGTTGGTCAGGATCGGCCACATTCACGACCTCCAGCCAGCCGACCGCAAGGTAAAGCAGGGTGTCAGCAAGATAACCTGCTGTGGCTGTCCCTGTTGTATAGTAGGTCCCGCGCACGGCCGGGATATCCGGATTGATCAGATCAACCACAGTGAGATCGGCGCTGGTGTCATCCGACCCCTCATTGCCGTAATACAGGGCATACGCAAAGCGACCACCAGGCACTACGGCGGTGACGGATGGAGGAAACGTATAGCCGCCTATTCTCGTGGGATTCGCCGGATCGGCGATATTCACCACGTGCAGGTCAACAGAAGGACTGATGTACTGCTCCCCAGTGGCTGCAGCCGGTTGTGAACGGCTGCGGAGCGCCGCATACTCAGCATCACCTTGCGGACCGAAGTCGGAGACATACATTAGCGTATCCTTCACTGCCACGGCGCCGGAAAAATAGAACTCATAGTACCCCTGCATCATCCCGTATCGGCTGACAGTGTCCGGATGAGCCGGATCGGCAATGTTTATCAGGGGAACCCCCCGCCTGCCGTTAGACATCATGGCGATACTGTCGGCAAGTGCCAGTTGCCACACATAGCCGTCGAGTTCAATGGAGCCCGACAACGCTGGATTGTACGGATCGGCGATGTTGATCACGCTGAATGCGGAAATGGCGGCAGGCCAGAAACCGCTCAGATTAGCCACCAGGAGCAGCGTGTCCTGTGGGCCTTGCTCAAAATCGACAGGAATATACGGCAGACCACCGGGATCAAACTGCTGCAGACTGCTTATCTTGACAGGGCTTGTCGGATCGGAGATGTCAATAACCCAAATCGATGCATCCATCGAGCAATAGGCAAAACTGCCGAGCACCTTCACGCTGTACGCATACATGTTGGAGTCGGCTACATGCAAGGCGCCGACCTCAACGATTGAGGCCGGTTTGGAAACGTCCAGAATCTGAAGCCCACTGTGGGTACCGCTGTACCCGACATAGGCCAGCGTGTCCACAACATCCAGGGCCCGGCTTCGGTCACGCAACAGGCGAGTGCCGGCCACTCGGGGACAGGCGACATTCGATATGTCCACAACGTACAGCAGGCTCTCTGCCGCGATGTATGCCTTATCTCCCCTCACCCGAACTTTCCTTGTGGTCCCCGGCGACAGGTATAGTTCAGAGACATACCGCGGGTGAACCGGATCGGTAACGTTGAGAAGCAGCAGACCGTTCACCGTTGAACAGACCAGCGTCGTATCATGCACGACAATACCGGTGATGCCGCTCCAGAGCGTGCTGCTTCGATAGGTGACGCTGATGTCGGCAGCCAGCGTGGAACTGATGCTCTCAGCGACGATCAGCGCGACCAGCAGAGTAATACCAATTGTTCTCATAAGGTCTCCCAGTCGGTTTCAACTAAGTTACGGCCGAGTCCGGATTAAAGCAAACCCCTCACCATTGGCCGCTCCTCGGACCCGGCCTTGTCAGAGCGTTCGAATGATGGAGCAAGAACTCTCACCTCATCCACAACCGCCAGCAGCAACCGTCGTGCCAGCCGGTCACACCTGAGCATCGTGTGACCGTAATCTTCTGTGTGACAGAGGAATAGACGAATGAGCGGTCCATTTTGATTAGTGGCGAGGGAAGGTGGGTACGTGGTTCTTTCGCGATTTTTTCGCGAAGATTCGCGAACGCTCGCTAAGCTGTTGTGCGACAAGACGGAAATTCGCGAACCGATTCGCGAATGTTCGCGAAAGGGGACATGCGAAACACGAAACAATGGCGGACAAATGAAATCCAGTTTCAAGAATGCCTGTCAAATGACACTGCAAACAGAAGGGACCGGCGTGAACCGGTCCCTTGCTCAACCAAATCGTCCGATGATTATTTCACCAGCAGCATCTTCCGTGATGCTGTAAACTCCCCGGCATTCAAACGGTAGAGATAGATCCCGGAAGCGCATCCGGAGGCATCCCATCGTACTGTCTGTTCGCCCGGGTCGCCGTCCCCGTCAAACTGCGCCACTTTCTGTCCGGCGAGATTGTAGATCGTCAGCGTGTAATGCGCGGCTGTCGCCAACGAGAATCTGATCGTGGTGGTTGGATTGAACGGATTTGGATAGTTCTGGCCAAGCCAGAACCGGTGTGGCAGGTTGCTCTTTCTTGACGTCAGTGCCGGGACTTCGAGTCGATTCCCATTGCCCGACCACACCATTGGTTCATTGGTGAGAGCACCATCGATCTCGAGGAAGAACGGCTCGCCCACGCCAATCCCGCCTGATGCGCTTTCAACGTTTCCGTACACAGGCATGAAGCCGAAAGAGCTATTCTCGCCAACCGACCCCATCCCGACCTTCTCGCTGGTCTTCGAACGCGCGACTACGCCGGTCCCCTCCGGTACCCTGGCGCCGTCGACAACAAGCGTCTGTGCGTACAGATTTACCCATGTCGGCGATGTAACCAGCTCATCCTCGTGCGTCTTCGACGCCGTCGTGATGGGCGAGATAACCATCGTGCAGTCGGAACGGACCTGGTACCATATACCAGGAGATGCCATCTTCAGCCAGTATCCCCTGTAGCGATGCATCTCAGTCAGTGTATTAAACGCCGAGCCCGGCTGCCATATCTGAATGCCGTTGTCAAAACTGTACGCCACGAGCAAACGATCCGCGATTGTAGCGTCGGCTATTTCGACCGACATCGGGAACCCCGGGAAATAGGGCGCTATATTCCACCCTGCCTCAAGCGGAATACCGGTGTAGTCCGGTACCTGCGGGCCATCCAGGCACAATGTGTCGGGACCCCGCATCAGAAACCAATAGCCATGGAGATGATCCGCGGACCTCAATGTCGAGAACTGCGGCAGTGTCGGATCGTATGTCAATCCGCCCTGCTCGAAACTCAGAATGACAGTCGCATTCTCCATCACACTGGCTGCAACCGAGGCAACGTCGTCGTCAGGTGTGTCGATATTCCACGAAATCAGGTTCCAGCCCGTATGCAGCGGAAGACACGTCTCCCTTGAGGTGAAGAACTGGCACACTTCGATCCGGTCGCCGTTGCTCGTCCACACGATCGGCCGTTCGGGGTAAACTGCTTGCCAACCGATACGGAATCGGAGAGTGTCCCCCGGCACAGCTCCTTCGTCAATATCGTGCGAGAGCGTGTCATCGCGATAGACCGGCAGGAAGCCGTAAGCGCCGTTGATGTCAACCAGTCCCCTTCCGCAAAGCACGCCGGTCGGGTCGAGCACATCGATAGTACCCCCCATTTGCAGCGGAATGCCGTCCAGCGTGGTGAATGAGCAATACAGATTGACCCACTGATCGGTGGGGTGGACCACGTCGCTCGGCTGTAACACTTTGAGTGTCACGGTAACATGCTCTGGAAGTGTGAGGGCATCGTCGGACTCAACTGTAACATCGGCCGTATACGTGTCCGCCTGCAAACCGGCGGGATTCACAACCGCCGTCACGGTCCCCGGAGTGCTGCTGATCGCGTTGGACAGCGTCAGCCAGCCGATAGATTCAGATGCATGATAGCCGATCGAGGCCCCGCCGAGAGCGTTGACGGTGAAAGCCTGCGGCGGGGGTGTCGAACCGCCCAACGTATACGTGAATTCGAGATTCGGCGGATCGACTTCGAGCTGCCGGGTGCTGAGCAGAAGGCGCTTCAATTCTGTGATTGATGACAATCGATCAGTTCCCTGTCCTACCGCCATTTTGAAGATCACCTGCTGGCTGTCGCCGGGTCGGAACGTGAATGGCCCATAACTGGCCATCATCCGCCGATCTGAGGGGTTCACATCAAGGTCACCGGTTCCGGCCACCGGATCTCCCGGGTGCATAAAACGCGTTCCATTGGGCAAAGGAGTGCCGTCGGAATTGAGACCTCGCATATAATTGTAAGTCTCCGCGTAGCTGTTTGGGTCGGTACCGTTGATGTACTTATTGAAAGCGCTCATCGGTAGATTGCGGTAACCAAACAGAGTATGCCCGAAGAACTGCGCGGTATCACCGTGCGAAGGCACCACTGGTCCCACCAGCGACCGTAACCCGACTGCCGGTACGCTATGACCGTACTGCATGTCCATATTTGTGGCGTTGTAGCAGAACCAGAGGTTGTTCAGCGTGTCACAGCCAACCAGGTCATCGGATGCACCGCCAAGATCTGGGTCGGACCAGAGGCAGATGTACATGTCCCTGATTGTGCGGTTCCCTTCATTGACGAGATCGTACCGGATGTATACGGCGTTACCTTCGCCTCCTGCCCTCGTGGCGATGGCCTGCGGGCGGGTGGCTGTGAAGGTCAGACTGTCCGGAACTGCGTATCCTTTCTTTGTGGTGATACGGAAGATTGTTCCGGTCTCAGGCATATCCTGAGTGAACGGCGGCGCATCTCCGCCATTCCAGTTCACGAAGACAATTCGGGCCAGAATCTCGGTCTCGCGTTCGCCGGAATAGGTTCCGTTGCGCATATCCGCTTCTGCAGCCAGGTAGCCGGCGCGACCCGGCGTATGATCACTGGGATCCTGGAAGTAAATCCAGTCGGTGTAAGGATCATTGTCGCCGGCGGAAACCGAATGTTCGTACCCACCACCGCCGTACGTTGTCGTACCCCAGTTGGATAGATTGAATATACCGTTCTGGTCCCAGTCCCAGAGCCAGGGAACTAACTGATAGTCATTCGACGGGTCATCGGGCGTGCCGGAACCGATGTCCCAGAGCTCGAAGGGTACCCAATAGTACGCGCCGGTCCACTCTATGCCGTCGTAGGCATAGCTTCCGCCAACGCCTGGGTAATCATTGGATCCGGTGAAGCGGATTTCGAGATTGCGTCCTTTCAGATACTCGGTCAGGGCGCCCGACCGCGTGGTGCGACTGACAAAGGAGTTATAATCACCCCGAGTGCCGCCTCCCGATGTTCCCCCGTCATCCCCCGTATGAATCAGCCATTCGCCGTCGCCCACCTGCTGACGGTCAGTAGGACTGGCGGACGGGAACCCGGCAAATTGGGCTGCGGCTCCTTCGGATGGAACCAGTGGCCCAGCTGCATTGGCGACTGCCTCGAAATTCGAGAATGCCACCATCGTCTCACGTACGGAAAGCCGAAACCCTTCAACCACCGGTCCGTCATCACCACCGTCGAAATCGGTCTGGTGAGAGAGAAGCACGATGTTGTCGGTCAGGTTGACCAGACTCCATACCGGTCCCAGGACCGGATCATCACTTACCTCGACCAGGTACTCGTCGCCGGTGATTTGCACCGGATCGACCACATACGCGGTAGCCACTATTGACGACGGGCCGATAGCAGTGGCGCTGTATTTGTTGGGCAGATAAGCGAAATCACTGCCGGATGACTCCGAAGCCCACACCGTCTGGCGGACCTCTATTCCCAGCGGCTGGGTGGCACCAGCGTTATTCCAATGCTGATTCGGGTCGGCGTCATTGTACACCGCCCAGAGCATCTGGTCCCCTAACATGAGAAGATGGCCAAGACTGTCGACTGGCACCCCCTGGCCGAGCGGTATTTCCAGATAGTCCTGATTGGGGTTTCCGGCAAGACTGTCGCGATACAACTTGTAAACTCTGAAACCCGGCTGGTCCGGCTGAAATGTTCCACCGGCCATTGGTCCCGGAACATATTCCGAACTGTACTCAGACAAGGCAATTCGTGTCTGCCCCGTAGCCGAATCAACACCCCCGAGCCACAGGCCGCATGACCAAAGCGGGCTTGAGGTCAACGTGCCATTGTGAATGGCATCGACTCCCGCATACGGATAAAACGTGCCGAAATCGTATCCGAAAATGTCGGTAACATCCCGCCCAAGTTCGCCGTAGTTAGTGACGAACATCAGTATGTTGCCGGCATCGACATAATGCTGGTTATCGAAATTAGCCGCCACGGTCGGCATGCTCTTGGACGGTTTCTCAGGCGGCGCGGCAAGTACTATCGCAGCAGCCGCCACCAAGACTGTGACTACGGTGGAGAACAGTTTCATGATAATCCCCTTCATATTTGCGGCGGCGACACCAGTTTCCCCTGTAACCCACTGTAGGTGCGCCAAGCGGTTCCCCCCGCCAGTTTATGAGGTACCAGACCCTTCGGTTATAGGAATGATATCCATAAACTACTCACCAGTCGACGTTTTGTCAATGCAAAAGGCCGCCCACAAGCGAGCGCCTTCGCGACAGAAAGGATATGAGGGAGGCGGTTACTTATGGGCAGTTCGGCAGGGCGGCGCTGAAAAACAGAAAATCGATCAGTGCCTGGAGATCGGAGATATCGACACTGGCAGAAATGTCGACATCGTTCTCCTCGAAACAGGCCGATATCGATCCGCCGAAGAATAGAAAATCAACCATCGCCGACAAATCGGAGATATCGACAATATCGCCGCTGTCACCATCGACGTTACCGGTGATGCCGGTACAGCACGGACCGGTGCTAACTTTGATCGTGTCGACCATGCCAAAACTCACGTGCGGCGTACAGTGATACGGAAACGGGCCCGGCCCATCGGCCAGCACGAACGCCACATCGAAGGTCTGGCCAACGGTAGCCATCGAGCCGGAGTTCCAGCTCTTTGGGGAACCGACATCAGATGTAGAGGTGTGAATCCCGGACACCACATGCCACCGGACGGTATCGCCGTAATTGACGACCGTTCCGATCGGCGAAAACGAGAACCCGGACATGTTAATGTCATGGATCGTGGCATACCCCGGCACCGTAAGAGTCAGCAGGGTCATGCTGCTCAGAGCGAAACGAAGAGCAGGGCGCATAGCTGTCATTCCTCCTTGAAGTCGCCGCACAAAACGGCAACTGCTGCCATATTGTCTCAGCCCGAAGGCGGACCCTGAACTCCGGGGATACGTAAACGAAAGAAGATGTCAGTTAATGATCCGTGGTGAGGGCGCGGACCAGCGCTATCGCTTGGAATATATAAAGTGGGCCGATTATGTCAAGTATTATTCAGGCGCGAGCCGGATCGACGCCCGGCCGGAGTGGAACCGCACTACTCCGAATCCGCTTGCAGGCGAAGCGCCACGATATCCAGCAGGGTGACAAACAGCGCCGCCACCAGGGGACCGATGATCAGGCCAACCAGCCCGAAAATCGCCACCCCGCCGGCCATCGAGAAAAACAGCATCATCGGGTGCATCGCCGTTCGCCCGGCCACCAGATACGGACGCAGCAGGTTGTCCACCTGACTGACAACGATTGTCCCAAATATGAGCACGATCAATCCCTTGATCCAGGAACCACCCAGGATCAGGATCAGCCCGGCCGGAATATAGACAATGAACGCACCGATAAACGGCAGGATCGACAGAAACGCCATGATCGCGCCCCAGAACAGGGCCGAGGGGATCCCCACGATCCAAAACAGCAGACCACCCAGAAGTCCCTGCAACAGGGCGACCAGCAGCCCGCTGTACATGGTGGCGTAGATGACATCGCGGAGATGTACGAACGCCGTATCCGTCTGCTCGGCCGACAGCGGCATGAGACGGCGCAGCCGTTCCACCAGAACCGGACCGTCCTTGAGGAAATAATAGGTCGCGAACAGCATCATCAGAAAATACAGCACCGCTTTCGTCGCGTTCGTTATCAGCCAGGTCGTCTGCCCTACGATTAGTCCCCCGATCTTGTCAACCGAGTTCTTGGCCAATTCGTTCACATCGAGCCGGGACAGGTCAACATACGCGGACAGTTTCTCAAGCAGGTCGGATAACCATGGAATATTGACGTGCAACAGTCTTTGGAGGTCTCCGCTGGCATAGAGTTGGTTGACACGGATGACCGCGTTCGAGGCCTGGTCGACCAGCGCCAGGAACAGATACGTCACGGGACCGATTATCAGCACCAGGATCACAAGGTCGATAATGAGCGCTGCGATGCCGGGACGTTTCACCCGAATGAGCAGTTTCTCATACGGCGGGTAAAACAGAATCGCGAACACCGCCGCCCAGGCGAGCGGCACGAAAAACGGCGCGATCAATCGGTAGAACAAATAGAACGTGGCGGCAGCGATTAGAAAAAAGAGCGAGATGACCAGATGTTCGCGTTTCATCGATTAACCCTGCTCGAAGTTGCTGCAATCTATCGAACCTCAATATGCGAATCAACAGGGAACGCGGAACTGTGCACCAATTACGCACACGTAGGTATAATGGACCCGCCCTTCCGTCTTGGTATGGTTTTGTAACATGCCGAATGGCAATAGGTTACGGTGCTACAGCGTTTTCCCGCTTGTCGCTTTTTACGTCACATGTAGTCTTGACCTATCCCCGGGCAGCTCTTTATGGTCGCGGATTCTACGGAGTGAAATCGAATCAAGCGACACGAACGGCGCGGTGTCGTCGACCGGCCATTTCCGTGAAATTCCTAATCACTTGGGGTTAAGGATGTTAAGAGTCCCGCCGATGTTATTTGATAGAACTAACTGACAATAATGCGGACGCAGACTTAGCCATGTCGCTGTTCGTGATCGTTAACGACTCACAAAAGGAGTTCACAATGGCTACGAGAAGATGGAAACCGACCAACCGTGCGAACTGGCGCAAGAGCAACAGCCGCACCCAGCGTACCCGTTCATTCAACAAGGGCGGCCGTCCGTGGTCGGCTCAGGAGATCGCGTTCCTGCGCAAATTCTATCGCTGCAATGAGACCAAGTGGGTGGCTCGTCAGCTCGGCCGCACGGCGTACTCGGTGCGCTACAAAGCCTCCTCGCTGAACATCCGCAAGTACAATCCCTCGCAGTGGAAGGGGAACCACGGCGTGACCTCTCCGAAGCCGGCGCAGAAGCGCTATGGCCGGTCGCATAAGACCCGCTACTACGCGCAGCAGATTCGCCGTCGCCAGCCCCGAATGGCCCGCAGCCGTCGCATCACTCGGACCAACCGCTGGTAGTTGGGAACTCTCCACACGCCTCGAGCGTGTTTAGACCCGCTTTCGCACGAGAGCGGGTCTTTTTTTGGCCAACATGGCGACACTGCGATTGCGTATATTCTCGACGGACAGCCATCGCACCCACCGCGAGCCTTCGTCTTCGCTCAGGACGGCGGCGGTGGGGTACCTGTGGAGACAAGATTATCGCACCCACCGCCCACCGCAAGCGGTGGGGTACCCCGCCCCTTGGGGCGGGACGAACAGAAATGGAGATGCACATGCCAGTTGTCAAATACCGCGATATGAAACTCGGCGAGGTCAAAGCCGAGGGCGTGAAAGACGCCACCAAGGCCAATGTCATCGGTTCGCCGGAAGGCTGGCCTGATCATACGCTGCGCGTGTTTCGCCTCAAACCGGGCGGGTTCACACCGCACCACCAGCACGACTGGGAACATATCAATCATATCATTAAAGGGCGCGGACGACTCCGTATCGGCGACAAGGTATACGAATTGGACGCAAAAGATTTCGCATTTGTGCCGCCGAACACGATGCACCAGTTCGAGAATCCGTACGACGAGGAGTTCGAGTTTATCTGCATTGTCCCGAATAAAGGGGCGTATTGACAGGCGTCGCCTGTTTTGCCGCTTCGCGTCTGATGACGGGTTTGTGAAGTGCGTCACAAGTCCCCTTGTGCCCTCCGGCAAATCAACGTATCATCTCCATCGAAAGATCTCGTAGGGCAGAACCGCTTCGGGTTCTGCCATTGCGAACTCGTATTCGTAAGAACGAACATTTCCAGGATACAGGAGGCAGCGCCTCATGGGACATTACCGCGTACCACCACCAAAGAATGAGCCGGTGCTCAGCTATGCTCCCGGTTCGCCGGAACGGGCCGCTCTACAAAAAGCTCTCGCCGAACTCAAAGCCAAACCAATCGAAATTCCAATGTATATTGCGGGCAAAGAGGTCCGCTCCGGACAGAAAATAGAAATCCGCTCGCCGCACAATCTCAAGCAAGTGCTCGGCTACTATTACCAGGGGGGTGAGGCGGAAGTGAAAATGGCGGTTGACTCCGCGATCGAAGCCGCCGGTACCTGGTCGGTGTTGCCGTGGGAACATCGCGCGGCGATCTTTCTCAAAGCCGCCGACCTCATCACTGGCCCATATCGCGCAACCATGAACGCCGCCGCCATGCTGGCGCACTCCAAGAATATCTTTCAGGCGGAGATCGATGCTGTCTGCGAACTGGCTGATTTCCTTCGGTTCAACGCGTACTTCATGCAGCAGATCTATGATATCCAACCCGCCAGTGCGCCGCAGATTTGGGACCGGCTGGATCATCGCCCGCTCGAGGGGTTCGTGTTCGCCGTCACGCCGTTCAATTTTATCTCGATCAACGGCAATCTCCCTACCGCGCCGGCCATCATGGGGAACGTGGTGGTCTGGAAACCGGCCTCGACGGCCATCTACACCTCGCATTTCATCATGAAGATCCTCCGCGAGTCGGGCATTCCCGATGGCGTCATCAATCTTCTGTTTGCGCGCGGTTCCGCGGTCGGAAACCTGGTGCTGAAGAACAAGCATCTCGCAGGGATTCATTTCACCGGTTCCACCAACACGTTCCATTCCATGTGGAAAACAGTCGGCGAGAATATCGCCAACTACCGCACCTACCCGCGCCTGGTCGGCGAGACCGGCGGCAAGGATTTCATTGTGGCGCATCCGTCTTCGGTCCCGGCGCAAGTAGCAACCGCCATCACGCGCGGCTCGTTTGAGTACCAGGGGCAGAAGTGCTCGGCCTCGTCGCGCTGCTATCTTCCCAAGTCCCTGTGGCCGCAGATCAAAGAGATTCTGGTCAGACAAGTGAACGAACTGAAGATGGGGGACCCGGAGGACTTCACCAATTTCGTCAACGCAGTAATCGATGAGTCCGCGTTCGATACCATTACATCGTATATCGAATATGCCAAGAAATCCAAGGACGCCGAAATCCTCTGTGGCGGCACCTATAACAAGTCGAACGGCTACTTCATCAAGCCGACTGTCGTGGTGACCACCGATCCGCATTTCAAGTTGATCGAAGAAGAAATTTTCGGACCGGTAGTGACGTTGTACATCTACGACGACACAGAATTTGCCAAGACATTGCATTTGGTGGACCAGACCTCGCCGTACGCGTTGACCGGGGCGATTTTCGCCACCGACCGCAAAGCGATCGAACTGGCGGAGCGGACGCTTCGTCACGCAGCCGGCAATTTCTACATCAACGACAAACCGACCGGCGCGGTGGTGGGGCAGCAGCCGTTTGGCGGCGGTCGTGCTTCCGGGACGAACGACAAGGCGGGTGGTATCCAGAATCTGTTGCGCTGGACCTCGCCGCGCTCGATCAAGGAGAACTTCGTCCCGCCGACGGACTACCGATACCCGTTTATGGGGTGACAGGCGACGGATAGTTGGTTCGTTTTCGTGCACTCATCGGCCTATCTCGTTGTGGCACAAGGGGCGATTGGGTTCGTTCTGTCGTTTTTATCACACCTGAATAGGTGTGTTACCGGGTTTTGAGAGCGACTCTTTCCATTCCGAGCTTTAACGTCACACAACAACTCATTCATGTTGCGGGCGGCGGTTTGGTTTAGTGCATCTATAAACATGGCAGATTAGGGGCCTTTCTGCTAAAGGGGCAGACAGTTGGGAATAGTGGTGAAGTTGTAGGGAAAATGGGGGGCAGCAGGGCCGTTATTATACTTTTGGGGCGAAAAGTATAATAAGGGTTGGGGCTATTATACTTTACTAACATTGGATGGGTTTGTCATTCCCGTGAAAACGGGAATCCAGTGGGATAGGGCAACGGCTGGTTCCCCGCTTTCGCGAGGATGACAGAAGGGGCGGGGATGACAGGGGAGGCATGGGGGCGGTGAAGGGAGCGCGAGTGTTGACAGTGAGTCGTGTTGGCGGTATCATAGTATCTGAAGCCCATCTTATAGGAACACCGAGTATCCGGAGTTGCCGAGACCGATGCGGGACCGTAATCAGACAACGCAATACGTCGTGCAAGTGATCCTTCACCCGCTGTTCATGCTGAGTCTGCTGGCCTTGATCATCAATGATCATCTTCTGAAGGCGCATCACCCGTCGTGGCTGACCGGCAAACTGAGCGACTTCGCGGGACTCTGCGTCTTTGTCGCCCTTTTATTTGCAATCCTTCGCCGACGTATCACGACAAGTCGTCGGCTGGTGATTCTCCACGTTGTGGTCGGCATGCTGTTTGTCATCTGGAAGCTGTCTCCGATTGAAGGCCTGCTTGCGACCGTCAGCAGCCTAATAAGTCCCTATGTAGTCGGTCGCACGCGGGATGCCGGCGATCTTGTAGCGCTGCTCGTGCTTCCACTCTGTCATCTGGTGTTGCGTGGCGCAATAGTCGACATGGGCACGCCGGAACGGACCGAGGTACACTGGCGGATTGCGTCGGTCCTGTGGCTGACGGCAGCGAGCTTTGCAGTGGTGGCAACGAGCATACTCCCGCCATATACAGTACGCCAGGAACATCCACTGCCGCGCGGCGCCAGAACAGACGCCGAAGTCCTGTTCCGAGCCGAGCAGACACTGGCGCATCAGGGAGTGCAGGTGCTTCGACGAACGACCATGGAGGAGGGTGTATTTGAGTATCTGGTTGGGTGCGACACGGTGATCGTGTGTGGTCCGGGCAGCTCAAAGGCGAAACCAAGGCAATTTCGCCTTAAGGGAACTCTCAAGCTGTCGCTCTCGGATCCCCAGGTTCTTCGCGTTGTCGCAGAGATTTGGACGTATGATAAGATTCGGTATGAGGAGTCCTGGAAGAAACCGATTGTCGATTCGGTTGTTGCAATCCGCATTGTCCGGCCCGTGTTGGAGGAGCTAGCCAAGTGAACCGACGAATCTGGTTAGCGGCTACTCTGCTCCTCGGCCTTGGGATGCAGTCGGGCTTCAGCGGACCCCTACCTATCCCCGTTCATCGCTTCTTGCGATCACTTCCCGTCCGAATCATCTACCGGGAATCGCCTACCCCGGAGCGTCCTTCGTATTCCAGAGGTGAGGCTTTCTCGACGTGGCGATACCGCACCACACTTGACACCGGCGCGGTCGAGAGCTTCATAGTGATTCGCAATGGATTCATGGTCGATCATACTGAGTACTCGTATTTCTTTCCGCACAATTCGACGACTGCACGGGATACGCTGATGGAGGCGGCGGACGGTCAGGTTGGTATCTTTCGATCTAATGAACGGACTAAACTTGCCACTGAGGATGAGGCTGCGTCGATACAAGAGCTCATTGCCCAGTATGACCGGGAGGTTCGCGCGTATGTGAGTTACCGGGATGCCTACGCACGAGACAAGAGGGAACTCCGCGGCGAAATTGCGATTGTGGCAGCGGGCACCGGCGTGACGGCGTTACTTCTCGCCTCCGACAAGAAGAGGGAGAGAAATGCGGGGTATATCTGTGCCGGTGTGCTTGGATTGGGAGTGGCGATTGATATTGCCTGTTTCCCGAAATTTCTGCGGCTGAAGAAGGAACGGGACGCTCGATATGCCGCTCTCTCGCAATGGGACGAGCAGAGGACGCAAAGAATCCTCGATTCGTTGTCACACCTGCCGGCAATGGGGCCTTAAGGTGATCCGGACAGTCACTTTTACGCGTAAATCGACAGTAGGGGAACCGAGATTGACTTTATGAAAAGGCCGACGTCTGCGATACCTTACCGGTAATACGAAGCGACGGTAAGGAAAGGAGACGCGGCCATGGGCAATGTGTATGTTGGTGTTGATTTGCACAACAAGAGTTTT
>JBFMDV010000034.1 GCA_040753875.1 Candidatus Zixiibacteriota bacterium
GCACCCAGGCATCGATCACCCGTTGCTCCTCAGAAGACAGCGCGATTGGCTCGGCGATATTCATCGCTGGCCAAAATATCAAAGTTCAAATCAAATGTCAATACAATTATGAAACACTACACTAGCTAGCCGGTTCGTGACCACAATGGGTATCGCACTCAATTTCTGAGCAAATCGGTCTTTTTTAGCTTGCTCTCCCAACCGGTCCGTCGTTTCCTTCAATCCCGGTGTTCACACGGGTCTTTTTCAAAGTCAGGCACGTTCAGGGACGAACCGAGATGGGGTGCCATTCATGAAGAATCGTTTCAAGGAAATTGACTGCTTTATCCTGGCCGGAGGCGAAAGCAATCCACGCGAAGATTTCCAGCCGTACGGGGAGCTCACCCGCCTCGAACAAGGGTATCGCAACTACGCCAGGTTGTTCGAGAAAGTCACGCTGGTGCTAAAGAAAGACCAGGCGCGCGAATGGTATTTGAATTACCCGCATGTGTGCGATGAATCCCCCGAGTTGGGCCCGGTGCATGGGGTCGAGGCTGCGCTCAACAGCGCCGAATCGGATGTGGTGTTCATTGGTTCCGCCGATATCTACGACTTCCCGGCCGAACTGGTGGCTGAGTTGATCCGCAACTATGACGGCGAACTATTTCTGGGGTATCGTCTCCGAGCTACCAAAGCCAGCAGCGTGCAGCCATTGTTCGGGCTGTACAACAAGAAGCTGGCCGCACGACTCCGCCAGCCGCAGACCGACCATCCGGTCAATCTTGCCGCACTGTTGAAAGCCGAGGGACGCCTGCTGCCATTACCTGCCTCAATTCCCGCCGAACAGATCGGGCTGCACTGAACGGACATTCTTGTCGCCGTTTTCGGAGATTCCCGTAGAAACGGCCGACAGCGCGATTGCTTTTTCATCACAGCAGCATATATTGTCGCATCGGGGAAACAGTGCACCGATGGGACGACTCAACGATTTTTTCGATTTTTCACCCGGACAGATCAAGTTCCTGGCTGTTCTGACAGCTACGGCCGCAGTCATGACCGTGTACCTCTTTGTTCGCCATTACGCCTATCGCCCCGCGCAAGCGGAGCCGCTGCCGGTGTTTCTGGCGGATGAAGAAAAATTCACCGGGCTTTTCGTGCTTGACCCAAATAGTGCACCGGCCGATTCGCTCGAACTTCTCCCCGGAATCGGCAAGACCCTTGCCGACCGCATTGTCGAGCGCCGGCAAGTGAAACCGTTCCGCGCTGAGATCGACATCACCGAAGTCCCTGGGATAGGCCCCAAGCTATACGAGCGGATCAAGCCGTACCTGAAAGTGCGGCGTTAGCCATGACCCGGCGGATCGGAATCGATTTTGTTGAGAACGGGATGCGTGTCGCAACAGTCGACACGGATGACACCGGACAAACGACAGCGAAAATCGAGCTCTTCAATGCAGCGTACGAACAGAAACCGGATCTTGTCGAGCGCGATGCTGTCACGGTCGGCGTTCCGGATAACCTCTGCCAGGTGAAACCGCTTCGACTGAGTGCGCCCACAGAATCGGACCTGCGACTGAGGGTGGAATTCGAGCTGGCGCAGACACAACTGGAACCGCCGGAGACGTTTCTTTACGATTTCATCAGCACGGCAAGGGACGATCGCCTGCTTGGCATGGTGTACCGAAGAGCATCACTCGCCGAATGGCAAAACGCACGACCGCTGCCTAACCCTCTTTCCAGCGGGAGCATTCGATACCGCAGCCGGGCCACAGCGCTGGGTCTCGGTTACCTTCAGTACTGCCGCCCTTTCGCCGGCGATCTCATTTGCCTGGCCGATTTTGGCCGGTCGGTAACGCCGGTCTGTTTCGTATACGGCAGGCAGGTTGTCGATCTGGCCCGACAGGTGACCGTGCCAGGCAAACAGACGGATGAGATCGCACTGCGCCGTCAGGCCATGGATCTCAAGACGATCGTCAATTTTCGCCTGATGGGGCTTGCCGATGCCGGTATCACGGTGCCGCTTTCACAGCTTGTGGTGGTGGGTGTTTCAGATGCTTTGCACTCGTTACTCGCCGAGTACTTCCCGATCGGCGTATCGTGTCCCGAACTGCTTCCATCGGTAACCGTCAATGGAGAGGTACAAACAGAGGCTGCCGGACTGGTAGCGCTTGGGCTGACGGTCTATTGACTTGCCTCCAAGTGAGTTGCGATATATGTTGCGTCCGAACCGACACCGTTGAGCGTGTGTCACGGTTCGGTAACGCACTTGTATGACAAAGCGAGCAACCGTTCGCCGGGCGGTCTATCCTGGCTCCTTCGATCCGGTCACAAACGGCCATCTGTCGCTCGTTCAGCGGGCGGCGGCGCTGTTTGATGAGGTTGTGGTGGCGGTATCTTCCAAGCCCAGCAAGGCGCTGCTGTTTTCGTTCGAGGAACGACTGGCGCTCATGAAGGGAGCAGTGGCTAAACTGCCTGAGAATGGCCGGGTCAAGGTGATCGGGTTCGACGGCCTGCTGGCCAGTCTGGTCAAACGGATCCGGGCGACCGCCATCATTCGCGGCCTGAGAGCAGTCTCCGATTTTGAATACGAATTCCAGATGGCACTGATGAACCGCAAACTGGCGCGCGAGGCGGAGACGGTGTTTCTGATGCCGTCGCTGTCGTGGGTCTACCTGTCATCCTCAATCGTTAAAGAGGTGGCTCGAAACGGCGGGGACGTCACCGGTCTGGTCCCGCCGGCGGTAAAGAAAGCGCTCGATAAGAAGCTGACCTCCGGCCGATAAGCGGTCTGACGCCTGGTACCATTTCCACGCCAATACAGGAACGAGATATGAGCGATACACCTCAAGAGGATCGGCACCATCAGGACGTGCCGAGCGATGCGACTATTCAGATACCTCTGGCCGAGTTGATCCGGATCCGACGCCAGAAGATTGCGGACCTTCGCGGCAAGGGGATCGAGCCATATCCCTATCGCTACGAGCGGTCGCACAGCGTACAGGAACTGTTGGACGACTTTGACGCTTTGGCCGCGGCTGAGACAAAAGTGCGCCTGGCAGGCCGGATCATGCTGAAGAGGAAAATGGGGAAATCGATATTCGCCGACCTGCATGACCAGAGCGCCAAGATTCAAATATATGCCAAACTTGACGTGGTCGGGGTTAAGTCATTCGATCTGTTTGATTCGCTCGATATCGGCGACATTGTGGGATGTCGGGGGATGCTGTTCGTGACCCGGACGGGCGAGCGGACGGTGCGTATCGATTCGCTCGAACTTCTTTCCAAGGCGCTTCATCCCCTTCCGGACAAGCACGCCGGCCTGACCGACATGGAGACACGCTACCGTCGCCGCTATGCCGACCTGATTGTAAATCCCGAGGTGCGGGCTGAGTTTATTCTGCGGACCCGCATCATTCAAATTCTCAGGGAGTTTCTGAATTCAAAGGGGTTCCTTGAGGTCGAGACGCCGATCCTCCAACCGCTCTATGGCGGCGCGAGCGCGCGACCGTTCAAAACTCATCACAATACGCTGGATATCCCGATGTATATGCGGATCGCGGATGAGTTGTATTTGAAACGATTGATTGTCGGCGGCTACGAAAAGGTCTGGGAGCTCTGCAAGGATTTCCGCAACGAAGGAATGGACCGCAAGCATAATCCTGAGTTCACCATGATCGAGCTCTATTGGGCGTACGCGGACTACCATGACATGGCGGCCCTGTACGAAGAGATGCTTCGCCACGCCGTACATGCGCTGTACGGCACGTACAAGGTGAAATTCGACCAGCACGAGATCGATTTTGAGCCCAAATTCAGGTGGATCACCATGATCGATTCGGTCAGGGAGGCGACCGGTGTCGATTTCACCGAGCTCACCTTCGAACAGGCATTGGCGGAGGCGAAGAATCTCCATATTGACACTGCGGAGCTGCTCAATCGCGGCCAAGTGATTGAGGCAGTATGGGAGGCTAAAGTGGAACCGAACCTGATCCAACCGACGTTTATCGCCGATTATCCGGTGGAGATTTCGCCACTGGCCAAGAAACATCGCACAAAGTCGGGTCTTGTGGAGCGGTTCGAGCTGTTTATCTGTGGCCAGGAGATGGGGAATGCGTTCAGCGAGTTGAATGATCCGATGGACCAATTGGAGCGATTCCTGCAGCAGGGGAAAGCAATCGCCGCAGGTGACGAAGAAGCGCAGCCGCTGGATGATGATTTCATCACGGCGCTCTCGTACGGCATGCCCCCCACAGCAGGGCTGGGGTTTGGGATCGACAGGTTAGTGATGCTCCTGACCAATCAGCAGTCGATCCGTGATGTTATCTTCTTCCCGCAGATGAAAGAGCTCAAGGAGGGGGCGGTGCCGGTCTCGACAATTCTCTCTCAGTTAGCGGATGAGGAGAAGGGGAAATAGGGTCGATCCGTTACCACCGTTCACGAAACCATGCTGACCATCAAGCCGATCCCGAAAGAACATACCGACCGGTTCGTCGAAATGGCAGCCAATGCCTACCCGGTCATGAAGGCGAACACCGAGGAGGAGAAGAAAAAACTCCGCGAGCGGTACGAAAAGCGAAACGCCGACCCACGCATCTCCATGTGGGGAGCATACGACGGCGACACGCTGCTGGGGGGAATGCGCTTTTTCGATTTCACGATGAACCTTCGCGGCGCCAAAATTCTCTGCGGCGGCGGCGGAATGCTGGCTGTTGACCTTGCTCATAAGAAAGAGCATGTCGCACGAGATTTGGTGCGGTTCTGGCTGAATCATTATCGGCAGAACGAGGCCCCGATGGCGATGCT
Organism: Candidatus Zixiibacteriota bacterium; assembly: GCA_040753875.1. Lineage (NCBI taxonomy): Bacteria > Pseudomonadati > Candidatus Zixiibacteriota > Candidatus Zixiibacteriota bacterium. The sequence continues at coordinate 4,783 of JBFMDV010000034.1, forward strand.
CTGGCCGTTCCGTCCGGATTTCTACAAGCAGATGGGGTTCGGCTATGGCGCCAAGCTCGATCAGTACCGGGTGAAGCCGGAGCATTTCCCTTCCCACGGTCACAAAAAGCGGGTACGCCTGCTCGGACGTGCCGATATCCCAGCCCTGTGCGCTTGCTATAACCGATATGCTGACGGCATAACCGGTATGGTTGTAGAATCTGAGCTTGCCTGGCAGGTGCAGTTCGACATGTTTCCCCAGTGGCGGATGGCCGGCTACGAAGAACAAGGCAGGCTTCTCGGGTATATCATCTTTGAGTTCGAACCGGCGCAGCCGCCGACTTTCGTGAACAACAACATGCGAGTGCACCGACTGGTGTACGAAACACCAGACGCATTACATGGCCTCATGAGCTTCTTGCACAGTCAGGCTGACCAGGTCAACCGGGTTCTCATTAGCACCAACGACGAGTATTTCCATTTCCTCCTCGGAGATGTCCGCAACGGCACAGATAATCTTGTCGAAATTTATCACGAGAGCCACGTCTCCGGGGTGGGGGTGATGTATCGGGTCATCGATCTGCCATCGGTTTTCGTGGCATTACGAGATCACAATTTCAACGATCAAAGCTGCGCGCTGAAGATCACACTGCGGGACAGTTTCATTCCTGAGAACGAAGGAAACACACTGGTTCGGTTTGCCGGAGGACGTGTGACTGTTGAGCCCAGCGGTGACCCGGAAGCAGAGATTACTCTGGATGTTGCGGATCTCAGCTCGTTGTTGATCGGCTCCGTTTCTTTCCAGGCGCTCCACCGGCTCGGCCTTGTCCAAATCTCCGACGCACAATGTCTGAAGACTGTCCATCGCATCTTTGCCACCGACAGCAAGCCATCCTGTCACACCATGTTCTGAAGGAACAGTGGTCGCAAGGCAGTGCCCTTTGCGGGGCTACCGATTCGAACCTGGCGGAACCAGAAGCGGTTCCGCCCTATGGTTACCGAACGGCCTGCCAAATCGATTGATTTCGCACCCCCTCGTGGTGTATAATCGTTGCGTGAGCATACCAATCAGGCACGGAAAATCCTCAGGTCCTGATGACCTTTGAGAGTTATATCGCACGCCGCTATTTCCGATCGGGGCGGTTCTTCACCAATGTCTCCACCTGGATAACGATCATCGGCGTCATGCTCGGCGTGGCGGTCGTCTGCTTTGTCATGTCCATGCACAATGGCTTCGAGCGGGAAGTGCGCACCCGCCTGCTCGGAACTACCTCGCACATCTCGATCTTTCCCACGCAGGATGCGTTTATCAGCCACTATCGCGAACTGATCGATACGCTGGAGAAGATTCCCGGCGTGGTTGCGGCCTCCCCGTTCATCTACTACAAAGCGGCCATCTCGTCGGCATCCGAAGGGGACGGAATCATCGTTCGAGGCATCGATCCGGCCGCGGAACAGCGGACCGCCAATATCGAACGGGATATCACGTCCGGCGTCTATTCGTTCGCGCCGAAGGTTATCGACGGCGATACGATTGCGGGCATAATACTCGGCTCAGACCTCGCGGAGCGCCTGGCGGTGGGCCTGGATGACCCGGTAGTGCTGTATTCGCTTCGCGGCGATGAGCTTCGCAGCAACAGCCGTCCCCGGATCGCCAAGTTCTACCTGGCCGGAACGTTTGAAACCGGCATGTACGAATTCGACAGCCAGCTTGCCTACATATCGCTGGCCTCGGCGCAGCACTTGTTCAAAACCGGCGACGCCGTCAACACGGTGCATCTCAAACTGCAGGATATCTACCTCGCCAACAAACTCACCGGGGTGATCGATTCCGTGCTGGGTCGCAGGTACGACGTGGTCCCCTGGAATATTCTGCACAAGAACCTGTTCACCTGGATCGCCATCGAGAAGAAGATCCTGTTTCTGGGGTTTATTCTCATCGTCATCGTGGCGGCGTTCTCGATCATATCAACGCTGGTGATGATGACGATGGAGAAACGGACGGAGATCGGCATATTAAAGACGCTCGGCGCCACACCGTCCGCGGTCCGACGGATCTTCGTGTACAAGGGGTTGTTGATTGCCGCCGGCGGAGTGCTGGGAGGTTGGATTCTGGCGCTTGGTGGAGCCTTCCTGCAGAACCGCTACAAGCTGGTGTCGCTGCCGGCGGATATTTACTTCATCAGCTATGTCCCGATCGATGCCCACCTGATCGATTTCCTTGTGGCCGGGGCTCTGACGGTGTTGATCTGCTACCTGGCCGCGCTCTATCCAGCCTTGCAGGCGGCACGAATCTCAGTGGTCGAGGTACTCCGGTCGTGAGCCGCAGATGTCGTATGGGACTAAACGTTCGCCCGAAAGTGACGAAAATGAACAGTAGTCGGATCTGCTCGCCGAAGGCAGGGTGGCAAACGGCATGAATGGGATTCGCCCCATACTGACCGCTACCGATCTGCACCGGGAATTTCGGACCGCCAATGGCGTACTCCCGGTGTTGAAAGGAATCGACCTGGTGATCGGACCGCATGAGATGGCAGCGGTGACCGGCGCCTCGGGGGTCGGCAAATCGACCCTCCTGCACATACTTGGCGGCCTGGACCGTCCCACCCAGGGAGAGGTGGCGATCAGCGAGGTGTCGCTGACGGGTCAGGATGAGGAGTCGCTGGCCCGGTTTCGAAATAAGAAAGTAGGGTTTGTGTTCCAGTTTCACTACCTTCTGGAAGATTTTACCGCGCAGGAAAACATCATGATTCCCTTAATGTTGGCGGGTGTGAAGCAGTCCGAGGCCGCACCGCGAGCGGAACTCCTTTTGGCGGAGATTGGTTTAATCGATAGGCGACATCATCGTCCGCGACAGCTGTCGGGCGGCGAGCAGCAGCGTGTGGCGGTGGCACGGGCGTTGGCGAACAATCCGGATATCGTCCTGGCGGACGAACCGTCGGGGAATCTGGACACGGCTACCGGGCGCACCCTCCATGAGCTCCTGTTTCGGCTTAATGCCGAGAAGGGAATGACCTTCGTTATTGCGACACATAACCGTGAATTGGCGGAACGGTGTCACCGCGAGTTGCGCATGGCCGACGGGCGGCTGTGCTCGTAAGCGCAGATAGGACGGGCGAGTATGATTTGCCAGGATTGCAAGAAGCGTGAAGCCACCAAGAAGATGACTGTCGTCGAGGGACAAAAGACGACCATCCTGGTATTGTGTGAGGCATGCGCCGCGGCGCGCGGGTTTCATTCCCCCCTGGCCAACGTGCCGTTCCCGCTGGCCGAGATCCTCAGTTCTTTCGCCAGTTCTCCCAAGCCGCCGTCGAAAGCCGAGCCGATGGCCAAGCTCGTGTGTCCCACCTGTCACCTTACCTTCGAAGAGTTCACTCGCCAAGGACGATTTGGCTGCGGCGATTGCTACCGGGCATTTCGTCCACACCTTGAAGGGCTGATGCGTAAGATCCACGGTAACTCGTTGCACCGTGGGAAGACTCCCGTCGCCGAGGTATCAACTGGCGACACAGGAGCGGTCATTTCGGTCAAAGAGGAAAAACGTCTTGAATCCGAGTTGAAGAAGGCGATTCAGGCCGAAGATTTCGAGCGGGCCGCCGAAATACGAGACAAGCTTAAATCGCTAAAAGAGCATCTTTCGGTTAACTCCTGAGATGAGGAATCACAGGTGATCACCATGTTCGAGGATATGGCCAAGTCTCCGGCCGCCTGGCTGTCGGGCAAGGGGGATGAAGCGGCGGTGGTGTTGTCCACCCGGGTGCGACTGGCTCGGAATGTGGCCGGATGCAAGTACCCCACCTCGGCTGATGCCGAGACCTGTATGCGGGTGGTAGGGTATCTGGACTCCGCCATGGCCCGCTCCAACGTTCTCTCCGAGGGCAGCTACATCAAAGCCTCCGAAATCGACGATATCGACCGTGAATTCCTGGTCGAACGGCACCTCATTTCGCCGGTATTTCTCAATGGTGAATTGACCAAGGCGTTGTTTATCGGCCCCGCCGAACGAGTGTCCATAATGGTCAACGAGGAAGACCACCTGCGGATACAGGCGCTCTCCGGCGGTCTGGCTCCGCGCGAATCTTACGAACTGGCGATCAAATACGAGACAGAAATCGGCCGGCATCTGGAATTCGACTACGATCCGGATTTCGGTTACATGACGGCCTGTCCTACCAATGCGGGAACCGGCATGCGCGCATCGGTACTCATTCACCTGCCGGGGCTGGTGCTCACGCGCGATATCGACAAGGTTATTTCCAAGATCACACGCAGCGGCCTGCTGGTGCGCGGATTCTACGGTGAGGGGTCCGACGTGCTCGGCAATCTCTTCCAGGTAGCCAATCAGAATACGCTGGGGATCTCCGAGGAAGAAATCCTTTCCCAGATCAGCCGCGTTACACAGGAGATTATCGAAAGCGAGGCGGCCGCGCGGCAACGGCTTATGGATGAGGCGGCCGACATGGTTGAAGACAAGATCTGGCGGGCGTTTGGGATACTCAAGTACGCCCGCATGCTGACCTCCGAAGAAGTTATGAATCTCCTGTCGGCGCTCCGGCTGGGGCAGGCGTTGAAGATTATTGATTTTCTGTCCATCGCTCAGATCAATGAGATGCTGCTGCTGTCGCAACCGGCCCATTTGCAGAAATACTACGGGCAGCAGATGGATCCAAACCGCCGCGATTTCGTGCGCGCGCAGATGGTGCGGGAGAAGCTGCGGAACTCACATTGAAGAATTGCTGTTGAGGTGATTGTGTCGGCCGGTCTCCGGCCGTATCTTTGGGATGGCAACCAAGAGGAAGGATATAGACCATGAACGAGATGTTTACCGAAGCGGCCCGACGGGCTATCGAATATGCGCGTGACGAGGCCGCACGACTCCGGCATGACTACATCGGGACGGAACATCTCCTGTTGGGGCTGATTCGACTGGGCGAGGGACGCGCGGTCGACGTGGTGTCCAACCTCGGATTGGATCTGGATGATCTGAAAGCCTCCATCGAGGAAGTGGTGCAGCCGTCGGGCGGCACCATGCAGATGGGGCAGTTGCCGCTGACCGCCCGCGCCAAGAAGACGCTCGAGGTATCCGGCCAGGAGGCGCGCGCGCTCAAATCCAAGGATATCGACACCGAACATATCCTGCTCGCTCTGCTCAAGGATGAAGAAGGGGTTGCCGCCCAGGTTCTCTCGACCTATGAGATCGATTACAAAGAGGCGTACGAAGAACTGAAGAACATCCAGACCGGCAAGCCGTCATCGTTCAAGAAAAAGCGCAAAAAATCCAAGACGCCGGCACTGGACCATTTCGGCCGCGATCTGACCGAGCTGGCGCGTCGTGGTAAACTTGACCCGATCATCGGGCGCGAGATCGAGATCGAGCGGGTATGCCAGGTGCTTTCCCGCCGCAAGAAAAACAACCCGGTGTTGATCGGCGAACCCGGGGTCGGCAAGACCGCCATCGCCGAGGGGCTGGCACAGCGCATTGTCGAGGGGAACGTCCCGCAGACGCTTGAAAACAAGCGCGTGGTCACGCTCGACATGGCCTCGCTTGTGGCCGGCACCAAATACCGCGGGCAGTTCGAGGAGCGGCTCAAAGCGGTTATGAACGAGATTATCAACTCGTCCGATGTGATAATCTTCATCGATGAGCTCCACACTATCGTGGGGGCCGGCGGCGCCGAAGGTTCGCTGGATGCCTCCAATATTTTCAAGCCGTCCCTCTCGCGCGGGGAACTTCGCTGTATCGGCGCCACCACGCTGAATGAATACCGGAAATATATCGAAAAGGATGGCGCCCTGGAACGCCGCTTCCAGACCGTCATGGTTGAGCCGCCATCCGAAGAAGACACGATCAAGATCCTCAAAGGGCTCCGTCCCAAATATGAGGAACACCATCGCCTGTTAATCTCCGATGAAGCCATCGAAGCGGCGGTGCGGCTTTCGAACCGTTATGTCTCTGGCAAGTATCAGCCGGACAAGGCGATCGACCTGATCGACGAAGCCGGTTCGCGTGCTCACCTCTCGACGTTCACGCGGCCGGAGATATTTGGTCAGATCGAGACTCGCCTGGCTGAGCTGCAGCGCAAGAAGGAAGACGCCGTCAAGAACCAGGCGTTCGAAACTGCCGCCCAGCTCCGCGACGAAATCAAAGCCGAAAAAGAGAAACTGGCCGAGCACCAGCACAGCTGGGAAGAGACCCGCGAGAAAGAAAAAGTGACTCTCACGGCCGATGATGTCGCGCTGGTGCTGGCCAAGATGACCGGCATCCCGCTTTTCCGACTGGAAGAAAAAGAATCGCAGCGGCTGTTGCGCATGGAAGACGAGCTCAAGAAGACTATTGTCGGACAGGAGGAGGCGATAACCACTTTATCGCGCACTCTCCGACGCGCTCGCGCCGGGCTCGGGGACCCGCGTCGCCCCATCGGCACATTCTTGTTCCTCGGCCCGACCGGAGTCGGCAAGACCGAGCTGGCCCGCTCACTGGCGGCGTTTCTGTTCGATGACCCGGATTCGCTGGTTAGGATCGATATGTCAGAGTACATGGAGAAGTTTGCCGTGTCGCGCCTCATCGGCGCTCCGCCCGGATATGTGGGGTATGAGGAGGGAGGTCAGCTCACGGAGAAAGTGCGGCGCAAACCGTATTCTGTAGTGCTCCTGGATGAGATCGAGAAAGCGCATCCGGATGTGTTCAATATCCTGCTGCAGCTTATGGATGACGGCAGTCTGACCGATTCGTTCGGTCGCCGGGTCGATTTCAAAAATACCGTGCTGATCATGACCTCCAATATCGGCACCAGGCAGATTCGGGACGGTAAGACGGTTGGTTTCGACGGCGCCACGGTGGACATGTCATACGACGGCATGAAGAAGAAAATTCTGGATGAACTGAAGAAGCTGTTCAATCCGGAACTGCTCAACCGTATCGATGAATCGGTCATTTTCCACCCGCTGGAGCGGTCGCATATCAAGCAGATCATCGATATTCTCGTGACCGATATCGCCAAGCGCCTTGCCGAAAAAGGGATCAGTTTCAAGCTGACCGAAGAGGCCAAGGAGTTCCTGGTGAACAAGGGGTACGACCCGGCTTACGGCGCTCGCCCGCTTAAGCGCGCACTTCAGAAATATCTGGAGGATCCGCTTGCCGAAGAGATTCTGCGCGGCCAGTACGCCGGCGATCTGGACTTGGTGATTGGAGCGGCGGAAGACCACCTGACGTTCAACTTCGAGCGGCTCCAGCCGAAACCGGAGAAGGTCAGGTAAGAGCCGAATTTTGGAGCGTTTCGAAACGGCCGCATCAGTCGATGCGGCCGTTTGCGTGTCTGCAACTTACAATCTGACAATATCTTACGATTCTTCTTGCCATGATGCTGAGTCGCTATATATTAGGCGGCTACCTGAACCGCATGGGTTGATTCTCGTGAACAGGTTCGGGGCGAGAACACGAAAGAACATTTTCGGTTATAGAGGTTAACTATGGCACACAAGAAGGGCGTAGGCTCATCAAAGAACGGCCGGGATTCCGGCGGGCAGCGCCGCGGCACGAAGGTGTACAGCGGCGAAGCGGTCACCGCCGGTTCGATTCTGGTGCGCCAGTGCGGCACGCCGATCAAAGCGGGGTATAATGTCGGCGTTGGGCGCGACAATACGCTGTTTGCCAAGATCACAGGTGTCGTGAAATACGAGCGTGTCGGCAAGACCGGCAAGCGCGTGTCGGTGTACGAGTAAAATATTCCCGCGGTATCCCTCCCTCCCTCCCCCAAACCGCGGGATGTAAGCGTCGCCTGGGCTCACGCCCCGGCGACGTTTTCTTTTTTTGCTTTCCCCTGCTTCCCTTGCGTTCTACCTTGTTGACACAAGCGTAAACCGACATCACTGGAACAAATCAATGATCAAAACAGTGTTGGCAGTCGCCCTCGTTGCTGGCTTGGCCGTGCCTGTTGGCGGTCAGGACGCGGCGGCACAAGCATTCGACAGCGCCGGCCCCCAGCCGGACACGACCATCTCACGAACTGATACCGCGCAGGCTGCGGCCAGTGTCTACCCGCTCTCGCCCGAACGCAAAGAGAAGCTGATCGCCTATTCCCGTTTCACCATGCTCTGGCGGTTTGCTGATTTTGCCATCAGCGTGGGGGTGTTACTTCTGATCCTGTTCACGGGGTTCTCGGCTCGACTGTGCCAATGGGCGCAGGTCGCACGGAAACGCTTTCTCGTCACATGGCTCTATCTCGTTCTCGTCCTATCCACGATCTGGCTGCTCGGGTTCCCGTTCGATTTCTATCGGAATTACGTCGTCGAAAGCCGCTTTGGCTTCATGAACCAGACCTTCACCGGCTGGTTCAGCGAAAACGTCCTCTCGCTTGCACTCAGTATGCTGCTCGGCATCGTTCCGGCCTGGTTCCTCTATTGGTTGATCGGGAGGTTCCGCAAATGGTGGCTGTCGTTTTCGATCGGCGCGATCCCGTTCATGGTCTTTTTCATTGTGATCGCACCGGTTGTCATCGCGCCGCTTTTCAACAAATTTGAGCCGCTCAAGGACAAACAACTCGAAACTACCATCTTGAACCTGGCCGATAAGGCTGGTATCGAGGGGTCCGATGTGTTCCAGGTGAATGCCTCCAAGCAGTCCACCAAGGTGAACGCGTATGTCACCGGGCTGTTCGGGACCAAGCGGATCGTTCTCTACGACAATCTGATCAACAACTTCACCACCGATGAGATCCGGTTCGTGATGGGGCACGAAATGGGGCACTATGTCATGCATCATGTCTGGTGGGGGCTGCTGCTGGCGATCGTGCTTCTTCTGGTCATTCTGTGGCTCACCAATCTGTCCATACACGGAATAATCAGCAGGTTTCACCGCCGCTGGGGATTTGACCGGCTCTCGGATATTGCCTCGCTGCCGTTAGTGCTCCTCTATCTGACCGTCATTTCGTTTTTGCTCCAGCCGGTAATGAATGGCGTCAGCCGGCATTTTGAGCACCGGTCGGACGTCTACGGCATGGATATCACCAGTGTTTCCGGCGAGACCGCAGCGATTGCGTTCGACAAACTCTCGGCGCTCAACCTATCCGATCCGGATCCAAACCCAATCATCGAATTCTGGTTTTACAGCCACCCCGCCCTGCAAAAGCGGATGGCGTTCGTGCGGGCATATCGTCCTGTCGGCTGAGTGCCCGACATGAGTAGAAAGGGCGGTGCGCAATCGCAATAATGACGCTTGCTCGAACCCTGATGGGATGCCTGCTCCTCGGTATTTCGGGTTACACGCCGGACCTTCGGGCCACTGATGATACCGCACTTCTGACGGCGTTCCAGGAGTTGCGGACGCCGTTGCTCGACAGCAGCACCGCCAGGATAGTTGCCAATGTCATCATCGAGCATAAAGATTTCAGGCTCCTGTTGGATTCCGGAACACTCGTGTTCTTCGCGCCGCTGGTGATCGACGGCGACTCGCGTCGGTACGGCGGCATCTTCGAGGGAACCGGCCGGTTGCAGTTTGCGCCGCTGATTCCCATGGAGAAAGACCAGCTGCGACGGTTCTTTAAGTCCGATTCGATCGACCGTTCGTTTGAACGCGTGCAGTTCTGGTGCAACGGGGCGATCATGCAGAGACTCCTCGATTCCGTGCCGGGCACGCCCGTGCCGACTGAAAGGGGAACCATCAAGTGGGCGCGCTCCTTTATGAAGTTTCTTACCGACGACGAAAAGCTGATTCATGTCTACAGTGCTCTTCAGAACCTCGTACATCCTCGTCGCCAGCCGTACCTGCTGGTGAACACCTACTTGTCGCAAAAGCATCAGGTGGTGTACGAATACGACCCCTACGGTCGCGAAGAGGTGAGTTTTCTCAAGCATTACGATCAGTTTGGTTATGGCCGATGGCTCGAACCAATATGTGTCTATTCGGCCTTCGCCGACGGCTCCCTCGAAAAAATGAACGGTATCGCCAAGGATCAGATCGCCACGAGGCACTACGACATCACTGCCACGATCAGCCGCAACGGCGAGATGAATGCCGATGTCGCCATGAGCTTCGAAGTTAACATGACGCCGGTCCAGATCATTTACTTGTACCTCCTGGAGGATTTGCAGGTGGACAGCGTCCTGGATTCCACCGGCAGGCATCTTACATTTGTCCGCTACAAGAAGGAAAGCCACAAGTCCGGCGAACTGGTATTGCTCATGCCGCGGGTGTTGGATATGGGAGAGAAACTCACCCTCCGTTTCTTTTACCGGGGAGACGTGGCGGAAAAGAACATGGGAGAATTTTTTGTCGGCACCGGCGCCGAATGGTACCCGCGGTACGGCTACGGTCAGCGGGCCACCTATGACATGAAGTTTTCCACCCCGGCCGATTATGGGTTTGTCGCGACGGGCACGCTGGTGGAAAGCCGCAAGGAAAAGCACGTACTGCGCACTCGGTACAAGCAGGACAACCCGGCCAAGAATGTGGCCTTCAATATCGGCACATTCAAGCAGTACGATTTCGAGGAAGAGGGGCAGCCGCCGGTGCAGATACACTTCTCGGAGAGTATGCACAACGAACTGAGCAGGGCGCTGGCCTATGAGATGGTTGGTACCGGCTCCCACATGGAGCGGCAGGTCAGCGGCGATGTCAGAAACAGCCTGAAGCTATATTCGACTTTCTTCGGCGCCTATCCGCATGACCGGATGGTTGTATCAGAGATTCTGGCCGCGCACAGCGAGGCATTCCCAGCCTTTCTTCATCTCGGAGTCGCTACATGGATTAGCACTGACCCCTGGGGGTTCAGTCGTCTCCACCGATCACACGAAGTTGCCCACCAGTGGTGGGGGGGTGGGGTTGGATACGAGACCTACCACGACCAATGGCTCTCCGAGGGATTCTCCGAGTACAGCGCGTTTATGTACCTGCAGGCTACATCCGGCAACGACAAATTCCTGGACCGCCTGAACGACAACCGCAAGGAGATACTCTCGGCGCACCACTATATCTTCGGCGAGGATACCGAATCCGGACCGATCGCGCTGGGGTACCGCACGGCCTCGACAAAGACACTCGAGGATTATGATCTGATCATATACAAGAAAGGGGCGTTCATCCTGCACATGCTTCGGCAATTGCTCCTGGATCTCGAGACCATGAAAGAGGACCGATTCCTCACCATGATGCAGGATTTCTTCGTGGCCTATGTGGGACGGAATGCCTCAACTCTCGATTTCAAACGACTGGTAGAGCGCCACACGGGGGTCGACATGACCTGGTTTTTCGATCAGTGGGTCCTGCAGAGTGCCATTCCAACGTACAACTTCAGCTATCAGGTAGCACCAAAGAGCGAGGGCGGGGTTGATCTGGTCATGCATGTCGAGCAGAAGAACGTGGCGCCCGATTTCAAGATGTACGTGCCGGTTGAGGTCGAGTTGGAAAGCGGCGCCAAATCGTATCTCAGGCTGCTCATTGACGAACCGGTGAAGGAGTTCAGGATACCTACGCAGCAGAAACCACGGAAGGTGAAGTTCAACCCGTTTTATTCCGCGCTCGCGGATGTGAATCAGTAAACATGCCCTCATCCGGCCAAACGACTACACTCGGGACAGGGACTTCTGGCACCTTCTCCTGTATGGTGAAGGATTCAAAGGTGCCGTCAGGCGTCCCTGCCTGACGGCTTATGATACTACGAGGTGACGGCGGGGACGCCCGACACCACAGTCTGGTTCGCGTCTCGACTTCGCTCGACGCGACGAAGCGACTTCTCGGCAACGAATGACTCATGGTCGTCGGTTCGAGCGCAGTCGAGAACAGAGCGCTGGGTGCTTTCCTCCCTCCGATTGAGGTTGTCACGAAGTGACAGGTGAGGGAATGCAGGCCAACGTGTACAGGACCCACATCCGGCCTCTCGGCCACCTTCTGCCCGTCGGGGAGAAGGGATTGAACATGACGCCCGCATTGTGGGGCAGAATCGCCATAGTTTCTGTCACCTATGTTGTGTTTTGTCGCGTCTCGTCCGCGCTCGACGCGACGAAGCGACTTCTCGGCAACGAATGACTCATAGTCGTCGGTTTGAGCGCAGTCGAGAACAGAGCGCTGGGTACTTTCCTCCCTCCGGTTGAGGTTGTCGCGAAGTGACAGGTGAGGGCTTCTAACTCCCGACTCCCCTCCCCCTTGTGTCTTCAGGCCAAACCCGTATATTCTTCTCGATTATTGTGAATTTCGTAACATGCCGGAGGATATATGGAGTATCGCACTGAAACCGATTCGATGGGGGAAATAAAGGTCCGCGCCGACCGTTACTGGGGAGCTCAAACCGAGCGCTCGCTGTTTCATTTCAAGATCGGGGGCGAACGGATGCCGCGTGAGTTGATCCGCGCAATGGGGATTCTCAAAAAGGCGTCGGCCGTTATCAACATGGAACTTGGTCTGCTCCCGAAAGACAAAGGGGAGTTGATTCTGAAAGCAGCCGATGAAGTGATCGCCGGCAAACTGGATGAGCATTTCCCACTCGTGATCTGGCAGACCGGCTCCGGCACCCAGACCAATATGAACGTGAATGAAGTGATCTCCAATCGCGCGATCGAGATGGCTGGCGGCGTCATTGGGTCCAAGAAGCCGGTGCACCCGAACGACGATGTCAATAAGGCGCAGTCCTCCAACGACACGTTTCCGACCGCCATGCATATCGCGGCAGTGGAGGAGATTCATCGGCGCCTGATCCCAATGGTGACACAGCTTCGCGACACGCTGCAAAAGAAATCGAACGAGTACAACGACATTATCAAGATTGGCCGCACACATCTAATGGATGCTGTTCCGCTGACGCTGGGGCAGGAGTTCTCAGGTTATGCCGCACAGTTAACATTCGGCCTGGAGCGGATCAACGACAATATGAAGCGGCTCTATTTCCTGGCGCTGGGCGGGACAGCGGTCGGGACCGGGCTGAACACGCATCCGGATTTCGCCGTCAAGAGCGCCGCAGAGATCGCCAGGATCACCGGCAAGCCGTTCAAGACGGCGCCCAACAAGTATGAGGCGCTCGCCACGCATGACGCCCTGGTGGAGTTCCATGGCGCGCTGAAGACCCTCGCTTGCTCGCTTATGAAAATCGCCAACGACATCCGCTGGATGGGGTCCGGTCCGCGTGCGGGTTTGGCGGAACTGGCGCTTCCGGAAAACGAGCCCGGTTCCTCGATCATGCCCGGCAAAGTGAACCCGACCCAGTGCGAGGCGCTCACCATGGTCTGCGCGCAGGTGCTCGGCAACGATGTTGCGGTCAACGTCGGCGGTGCGATGGGGAACTTTGAGCTGAACGTGTTCAAGCCGGTGATCATCCACAATGTCCTGCAGTCGATCCGGTTGCTGTCGGATTCCTGCGAGATGTTCAACGAGCATTGTGCCGTTGGGATTGAACCGTTGAAAGAGAACCTGCGCAGGCATATGCAGAACTCGCTGATGCTGGTGACGGCACTGAACCCACATATCGGGTACGACAACGCGGCGAAAGTGGCCAAAAAGGCGCATAAAGAGGGGACGACGCTGAAGGAAGCGGCCATTGCGCTCGGTTTGTTGAGCGCGGAGGATTTTGAGAACAAAGTCCGCCCTGCGGAAATGATCGGGCCGAATTTGAAGGGGAAGTAGCAGCGCACGCAGTACTGGTGGCCCACTCGCTTGCGGGTGGGCCAAGGGACTTTTCACTTCACCCCTCACCTGTCACTTCGTGACATCCTCTCCCCAAGGGGGAGAGAAATTCGTTTGGTACTCCGCGCCAGAGAGACACCGATATACTTTCAGGACAACAGAACTGTCACCATCCCTTCTCCCCTCTGGGGAGAAGGTGCCCGTAAGGGCGGATGAGCAACTGTGTTGAGTGTCAAGACCCCTGCCCACGCTTAAACCCTCGATGGGGTCTTGACCTACACGAGCCTTTCGGTGTATCTTGCCTTCACTTTCCTAAGGAGGTCAATGTATGGCCAATCCCACCGGCGGCTTGCTCTGCTGGAACTGTGGCCGCCCAACCGGTATCGAACACAAAGTGACCCGCAACGACAGTTGCCCCCACTGCCTGGCGGACCTTCGCTGCTGCCGCGGGTGCCGTCATTTCGACCCCACCCGACGTTATCAATGCCGGGAGACGGTGGATCAGAATATCGTCAACAAGGAGAAGTCCAACTTCTGCGATCTGTTCCAGATGCGGGATGTGTTCAAGCGCCCGGGCGGCATCTCCACCAGAACCGACACCAAGGACACCCGGAAGAAGAATTTCGACGATCTGTTTAAGGATTAGCCGATCGAGAACACTGTCGCGTCTCGACTCCGCTCGACGCGACCATCTGTCTCTGACATAAATCGACCATACGAACGAGTCAATTCATCGCGAACGTGACAGATTCCTCGCACTCGCCGCCTTCGGCGACGGCTCGGAATGACTGGTCTCTTTGATCTGCCTCCCGAGCCACGGGAAAGTCGCATTTCGACTCCGCTTGACGCGACGATACGTTGCGGAAATCGACCTACCCTATCTGCTGCGCCAAGTAGTTCTCGATGCCGACCTGCTTGATCTGGTCGAGTTGTGCCTCCAGCCAGTCCACATGCTCTTCCTCGTCTTTTAGGATCGACTCCAGAAGCTCCCGTGTGGCGTTATCGGCGGCCTCGGTAGCCTGTTTGACCGCTTTATTATACAGCTTGGAGGCGGTGTGCTCCCCTTTCAGGTCGTTCTTGAGCTGCGCTTCGACATCCTGACCAATCTGGATTTTGTTGAGCTTGCTCACTTCGGGCGCCCCCTCCAGAAACAGAATCCGCGCAATCAGTTTCTCAGCGTGGTGCATCTCCTGAATCGCGCGTTTTTCGATCTTCTCGTGCAGTTTGCCATACCCCCAGTTGTCGCACATCTCCGAGTGCACCATGTACTGATTGATAGCAGTCAACTCTTCGGCCAGCAGGCCGTTGAGCGTGGCGATCAGCTTGTCATTTCCCTTCACCGTGCGCCTCCTCTCAGGCAGTTTGTCAGCAAACCTAATGTTCTGATTGAAATATATTGTCCATGATATCACATTGTCAAGGCGTCGGCGCGGTCGGGACAAAATCGGCCTACATTGTCCCGCTGGCTCAGCTTTGCCTCCGACTTCGGGCATTTTTCTTGTCCGCCAAGCACTCCATTGCGTATATTCCCCACGTGATTACCAAAAAGACCGAGTACGCTATCCGGGCCATGAGCGAACTGGCGGCCGATCCGGAACATCTGGCCACCGCCAATCAGATCGCACAGCGCCAAGCGATTCCGCCCAAGTATCTGCCGCAGATTGTCTCGGAACTGACCCGGGCGGGGCTGCTCATGTCCGTGCGCGGGTACGGTGGTGGCGTCCGGCTCAGCCGTCCGGCATCGGAGATCAATATCCTGAGCATTATCGAGGCGATGCAGGGAGCACTCACGATGTTTGAATGCCAGGTCGGCGAAACGGACTGTGTCCATCATCCCGACTGCCGCCTGCTGCAGGTGTACTGCCAGGCGCAGGCCGAACTGGAACGGACATTTGCGGAAACCAAACTGTCCGATATACCGTTACATCGACAAACACGAGGTTCGCATGCTAAGTAAGGAAGCTGTTCTCCATATCCTGTCCGGGATCGAGGATCCCGAACTCAAGCGACCGCTGACCGAGTTGGATATGGTGAAGTTTGTCGATATCCAGGGGGGGAATGTGACGGTCGGGATCACTCTCACGGTCCCGGGCTGCCCGCTCAAAGAGAAAATCAACGCCGATGTGACCAAAGGGCTGGGACTGATTCCAGGGGTGGAGTCGGTCAACGTGAAATTTGATGTCATGACCGATGAGCAGCGCGAGAAACTCAAAGAAAAACTGGGGTTTGCACGCGGCCCGCAGCGCGAGCCGGTTTCAATAGTCAATTTTGCCAAACGGTTTATCGCGGTATCATCGGGCAAGGGGGGCGTGGGCAAATCGACGATCACCACCAATCTGGCGGCTGCGCTGGCGCGATTGGGACACAAAGTGGGACTGCTTGACGCCGATGTGTACGGCTTTTCAGTGCCCCGCATGCTCGGCGTCCAGGGGCAGCCGACCATCATAGACGACAAGATTGTGCCGCTTCGCAAAGGGGATAACCTTCAAGTGGTCTCGATGGGGTTTTTCGTCAATGAGGATGATCCGGTCATCTGGCGCGGCCCGCTTCTGCACAAGGCGATCAACCAGTTCTTGAGCGATGTCGCCTGGGATGATCTGGATTTTCTGTTTTTGGACCTTCCGCCCGGCACCGGCGATGTGACCCTGACAATCGCGCAGGCAATCCCGGCGGCCGAACTGCTCGTAGTAACCACCCCGCAGGCAACCGCCACGCACGTGGCCGGACGAGTGGCTAAGCTGGCCGAACGCACCAAGTTGCGTGTGATTGGCGTGATCGAGAACATGGCGTATTTTGAAACCGACGGTCGCCGCGAGTACGTATTTGGCCGGGACGGCGGCAAGATGCTCGCCGAGCGGCTGGAAGTGCCGTTTCTTGGCGAGATTCCGCTGAATACATCGATTCGGGAAGGGGCCGACACCGGTCGTCCGGTCGCACTCGACGGGACGCCGTTGCAGATTGCAACGTTCGAAGCAATCGCGCGCACAATAGAGAGGATGCAGTAACGATAACCTTTTGGTGACATTACTGTTTGCCGCTCACGAAAATTTATCCACAGGCGATTTGCCGCGGGGACTCCAGTCGATTCCAAAGATATCCACACCTAATACGCTATCGGGCAAAGCGTTCAGGATCGACACTCTTTTTTGATTCGGAGCGCTTGACGTTTGTGCGACGATGTCATACTTATACTCGTGAATTGTATCGAGTCGCAAATTGTTGGCAGCGTGTGGATAAATTCCGGGGGTATCTCGGAACTCCCGAAACGCAATCACGTTAGAAAATCATTTCACCACTGATCGTGTGAATAAAATTGTGGGGAACGTGCTCACAAGCCGTGGTGACGTATCGCAATTTGCGGCCCGGAAAGGAATTAGGACAAACCTCACATGTTAATAAACGACCGAGGGGGTTCGTACATGTCGGAAAACGTGTCTAACTCGTCACAGTGGAATGACTGTCTCAAGTACATGGCGGTACGAGTCAAGGAACAGTCATTCAACATCTGGTTGAAACACACGAAAGGAGAACCGAACGGAAGCGGGGAGTTCAAGGTAACGGTCCCCAACCAGTTCGTCGCCGACTGGATTGACGACCATTTCCGCGAGTTGATCGATGAAGCGTTCGTCGAGGTGCTGGGGAAACCGTACGAGGTGGTCTATATCGTCACCGGGCAGAGCGACGGTACCGACCAGACAAGTCTCAATTTTGAAGCGGCCATGGGAATGCCCGTGGCGTTGCCGGCCATCAATTACCACCACAACCTCAACAGCAAGTACACGTTCGAGTCATTGGTGGTTGGTGACTTCAATCAGTTCGCCTGTGCTGCGGCCAAGGCAGTTGCCGAGGGGCCAGGCATGACGCGGTATAACCCGCTGTTTATCTATGGCGGCACCGGGCTCGGGAAAACGCACATTGTGCAGGCAATCGGCAACTACATTTTCGAGCAGTTTCCCACCAAGCGGATAGTCTATGCCACCTCAGAGAAATTCACTTCCGATTTCATTTCGGCGATCTCCGACCGGAGCATTTCGGATTTTCACAAGGTTTATCGCGATGTCGACGTGTTGATCATCGATGACATCCAGTTCTTCACCGGCAAAGAGTCGACCCAGGAGCAGTTCTTCCATACGTTCAACACGCTGTATCATGCCGGCAAACAGATCATTCTCACATGTGACCGTCCTCCCAGGGAAATCAAAGGGCTCGAAGAACGCTTGTTGTCCCGTTTCTCCTGGGGTCTGGTGACCGATCTTCAGGCACCGGATCTGGAGAACCGAACCGCTATCCTTCAGAAGAAGCTGGTTGATGAAGGTGCGAGTGTAGCCGACGCTGTGATCACTCATATTGCCGAGCAGGTCCGGACCAACATTCGGGAACTGGAGGGTGCGTTGACGCGAGTGCTGGCGTATGCAGCGCTCCGGGGGGTACCGGTCGACCTTGAACTGGCAGCTAAGATCTTGTCCGATACGCATGCCGACCACAAGAAGGAAGTGACAATCGAGGCAATTCAGCGGAAGACGGCGGATACGTTTCGTATCGAGTCCGGGATGATGACAGCCAAGAAAAAGACCGCCAAGATCGCACTCGCACGGCAGGTAGCCATGTATCTGTCGCGGTCACTGACCGATAACTCCCTTAAAACCATCGGTGCGGCATTCGGTGGTCGGGACCACTCGACGGTTATCCACGCCTGCGATCTTATCTCCAAGCGGATGGCCACTGACCATTCTTTTCGGGATAAAATTGACAAACTTACAGCAGCTCTGCTATATTGATATTGACAATCTGTGGGTAACCGTGTGAATGTAACTGGGCAAGTTCACGCCGGGACGCTATTGTGAGTAACACGAAGAGTTGCAGAGTATCTGTCAACAGGGATATGGATAGTCGTTCCGGCCATGTTCAGTGCAATAATGATATGCATCTATGGAGGATGTGAGAGTACAAGCGGCTTTGCGGTTGGGCTTGTTCACATCTCCACAGATATTATTATCATCAGTATATAGAGATATAACCGGGTAACAATATTATTTGCGTGTGTATGATTTCGAGCAGGAGAGTCCGACAATGAAGTTCTCTTTGTCAAAGACGAAACTCAGTAATTGCCTGCAGTCAGTCCTTCAGGTAGTACCATCCAAGTCAACCTTACCGATTCTGACCAATGTGCTGATTGAGGCGTTGGAGAACAAGTTGAAGATCTCCGCTACGGATCTTGATATCTCGATCACCGCCAGCGTAGAATGTACGGTTGCTAAGAAGGGCTCGGTAGCTTTGCCGGCGAGGATACTTTTTGAGATTATTCGCGAACTGCCCGAGTCGGAGATTACGTTTGAGGCGGCTAATCAGCGTGTTGAAATTCGAATACCCAACGGTTCATACAAGATCGCCAGTGTTTCGCCTGAGGATTTCCCAAAACTTCCTGCCGTTAACACAAAGCGTGAGATCAAAATAGACAGTAGCGATCTGGTTAAGATGATTCGTAAAACAACCTTTGCCTGCTCCACAGATGAAACGCGCCCGGCGCTCAACGGGGTACTCTGGCAGACGAAGGGGGACCGGATGCAGATGGTGGCCACTGACGGACATCGTCTGGCCAAAGTGTCCATGGAAAACAGCCGTCTCAAGGGAATGGCGGAGGATATTATTATCCCGCCGAAAGTCCTCAACCTGATCCCCAAATTCACCGATGGTGAACAAAAGGAGGTTGGTATTATTTTTGGTGAGAACAACATCATCTTCAATCTCAACGATACAATTCTTACATCGCGCCTGATCGAGGGTCCATATCCGAATTTTGAGCAGGTCATTCCAACCAGTAGTGACAAGAAGCTGACTGTATCCAAGGATGAACTGTCAGGCGCCGTGCGGCGAGTTTCTATTCTCTCTAACGCCCTTACTCATCAGGTGAAGTTTGCCATCAAGAAGGGCTCACTCACACTGTCCACCAGCAACGCCGATGTGGGCGGCGAAGGGAAAGAGACACTGGATTGCGACTACCAAGGGGAGCAGGTGGAGATAGGCTATAACGCCACCTATATTAACGATATACTGACCCGCATGGATGGCGGTGAGGTACTATTCGAGCTCTCCACACCGATTGCAGCCGGTGTCGTGTACAGTCCCGGTACACCCAAAGAAGAGTTTCTGTGTCTGGTCATGCCGCTTCGCTTGGCCGAGTGAGACTGACGGCAAGGGATGATCGGGTGGGAGATGTCAGCATCTGCCATTTCCATTGTTGGAAGTTGACATGATTGTCTCGGCACTGACCCTGACGCATTTCCGGAATTTCGAGTCGTTGACAGTCCCGTTTTCGCCAAAACTCAATGTCTTGTACGGTGACAACGGTTCCGGCAAGACAAATCTCCTTGAAGGCATTTTCGTGCTTTGCTTGGGCCGTTCTCAGCGCGGCGCTGCCGACAGCGTGTTGTTGCAAACTGGCCAGGAGGTGTATCGTCTCGAGGGAGTGGTGTGCCACGACGGTCAGGAGCACACGTTGGCGGTGGCATACCAGCGAGCCGGGCGACGCCGCATTACCATCGACCAGTCACCGGTTCGCCAAAGCGAGCTGTACGACCGCTTTTGCGTAGTCTCCGCCGGGCCCGAAGACAGCGAGATCATATCCGGACCACCGTCCATGAGGCGTCTGTTTCTCGACATTTACCTCTCGCAGTTCTCCCGGAGATATCTGGTGGACCTGACCGACTATCAGCGCGCTCTGGCACAGAAGAATGCTGCTCTCAAGGCAGAAATGGACCCATCGCCGTTTGAGAGTATCCTGATCAGTACCGGCGCGCGGCTCATACAGGCCCGCGTGCAGTTCACCACTGAGCTCTCACAATCGGCGGCCGAAAGTTACCGGGCTATTGCTCAGGGGGAGGGGTTGGAACTCCGGTATGAACCGTCGGTCCCGTGCGGAGCTGAAAGCATGGACATTCCGGCTATAGAGCAGTCGTTTGAGATCCGGCTCGCCAGTCTGGCGGAGCGGGAGCGGGCAGCGCACACGTCTCTCGTGGGACCGCATCGCGACGACCTGGCCATCGAGATCAAAGGGATGCCGGCACGCACCTTCGGCTCGCAGGGGCAATGGCGGACCACGGCCATCGCTTTGAAACTGGCCGTCTATGACCTGTTGAAACGGAAGCGGGAGACCACACCGATCCTGTTGCTCGACGAAATATTCGCGGAACTCGATCGCGGAAGGTCCCAGGCACTGGTCGAAGCGTTTGCCGGCTACGAGCAGCTATTTCTGACCACAGCCGGAGAGCCGCCGGTCGGTCTTGCCGCCGAAAGCCGGAAATTCCGGATCGCGTCCGGCGCGATCGAGGAGATACACTGACATGCCGGGACTCTCAGTGAACAATGTCTCCAAAACCTTCGCTGATTCCAGAGTGCTTGACAACATCTCACTCGAACTGACAGGGGGTGAACTGCTCGTGTTGCTTGGGTCGTCAGGATGCGGTAAATCGACTCTCCTGAGAATAATTGCCGGGCTCGAACAGGCTGACAGCGGACAGATATTCATCGATGGCCGCCGTGTCGATGAACTTCGCCCGCGAGATCGGAATATTGCGCTGGTATTCCAGAACTATTCGCTGTACCCGCACATGAGTGTCGAGAAGAATCTGGCGTTCCCGCTGAAGGTGAGCGGTGTAAAAAAAGACGAGATTAGACAGCGGGTCTCGCAGACGGCCCAACTGTTGGGACTGGCGGACAGGTTGAAAGACAAGCCGGGGCAACTTTCCGGTGGCCAGCGCCAGCGGGTGGCGCTCGGGCGGGCGATCATCAGGCAACCCTCGCTGTTTCTTCTGGATGAGCCGCTATCCAATCTCGATGCCGATCTTCGTGTCCGCATGCGCCAGGAGATCGTGAGGCTCCAGAAGGAACTCAACTGCACCATGGTGCATGTCACGCACGATCAGGCCGAAGCACTCACCATGGCGGACCGAATCGCTTTGCTTCACTGCGGGCGTATCGAACAGATCGGCACGCCCGAAGAGCTGTACCAATCCCCCGTGAGCGAATACGTGGCGAATTTTATCGGGCAGCCCAAAATCAACATGATCGACGGCTCGCTTGAGGGGACGAAATTGATGCCGTTCGGGCTGGAGTTCGCGGGGAATCTCGACAAGCTTGATCGGACACGGGTCCGATTCGGCATCCGACCGGAGGCTATAGCAATCCACCCGGAAGGGGATTTCACCGGGCACGTGGTATCAGCCGAGTACATGGGGGACCACTATGTCATGGTGTTGTCGTATCGGGAGCTTGCGTTGACAGTTATGACAGTCGCCACGCCACCGGAACCGACCTTGCCGGTAAGGTTTACGATCTACCCGCGCGACCTGCTTTTCTTCGACTCCGAGAGCGGCAAGAGACTTGAATTACTCTGAGCAGTGCCTGACAGCAATCTATCGGCGCGGCAACCGCTGACATTTTGGACAGAAGTGTGCCGATCGCGAGCCGATCTTCTCCCTCTCAATGAGATGCCCGCAGCGGCCGCATTTCTCCCCTTCCCGGCTGTATACGCGAAGATATTTCTGGAATGACCCCGGTTGCCCGTCCACTCCGCGGTAGCTGTCGACCGAGGTCCCCATCAGGCGGATCGCCCGCTGCAATAGGCTGCGAATATGACCGTGGAGGTCCTTCAGTTTCTCTCTGGAGACTG
This sequence comes from Candidatus Zixiibacteriota bacterium, assembly GCA_040753875.1. Taxonomy (NCBI): domain Bacteria; kingdom Pseudomonadati; phylum Candidatus Zixiibacteriota; species Candidatus Zixiibacteriota bacterium. The sequence goes on from JBFMDV010000034.1 coordinate 27,039, forward strand.
ACGTCGTGATTCGGCGCGGGTGGATGCGTGCGTGATACAGTGATTCATCGGCATAGATATTCCCCAGCCCGGCTAGAAAGCTCTGGTCCAGAAGCGCCGGCTTGAACATGCGGGGCCGTCGATAACACAATTCGACAAACTGAGCGGCCGATATCTGGAGCGGTTCCGGACCAAGATCACGCAGTCCCTTCTGTTGCCAGAGCTCTGAATCACTATACAGACGCAGCCTGCCGAAGCGGCGGTAGTCGGAGAAGCGAAGCTGCATATCATCGGCAACTCTACTGTCCTGTTCAAAGTCGAAGATGACAAGATCGTGCTTTTGCCGGGGGGTCGAGCGAGGCACATAGAAGAAATGGCCGGTCATCTTAAGGTGAACCCAGAGTGTGACATTACCTGAAAGTGATATCAGAATATTCTTGCCGCGACGCGTTATATCCCTGATGGCGCGACCACGGAGCGACTCCGCGAAACCAGACCCAACAGCAGGGCTGACCACGATCGAGGACTTTGGGGCGTGCAGCTCGACCCGCGCTACCATACGCCCCGACAGGGTGTCGCGTAGACCGCGGACAACCGTTTCAACTTCCGGTAGTTCAGGCACATACAGAAGGTAAAGGAAACCTCCAGTTTCCGCAACGGTAACACCTTAAGGACGTGTTTCTCCGGTGCAAATAGTCCACTAGCGATGCGGACATGACATCACATCTCGCGACAGATTGAAATGTGATATTGTGGGCCGCTATTAGCGCAACTACCTCTCTGGACCATCCGTATACAGTTGCCTACACGTGGCCGAAGCGGTTTTTGGCTATGGCAGTAGGGAGATCATACATGATGGGAGCGAACATGTTCAGCAACAGAGATCGTCGTGGAAAAGCGGGGCGGTTTCTGGCTGTACTCTTGATGACAGCAACGGCGTGTGTCTTTGCGTTACCGTTATCCGGCCAGACCATTGAGCAAAAGCTTGACGAATATCTGAAAGCGGCGCAACGAATTCAGCATTTCCAGGGGGCTGTGCTGGTGGCCAAGGACGGCGACATCCTGCTGTCCAAGGGGTACGGTTATGCGGATGCTCAGTCGCTGACGAAGAATTTCGACTACACGGAATTCCTGATCGGCTCAGTGACCAAGCAGTTCACGGCTGTTGCGATCCTGCAACTGGCCGAGAAGGGAAAACTGAACCTCGATGCCCCGATCGGCAAGTATTTGCCGGATTACCCGGGTGAGACAGCTCAGAAAGTGACGATCCATCATTTGCTCACCCACACCTCCGGTATACCGAATTACACGGAGCTTGCCGATGTTGTGGGACGGCGCCATGATCCGATCACGGTTTCGGATCTCTTACACACCTTTGACACCCTGCCGCTGCAATTCGAGCCGGGTTCGGCGTTTCGCTACAGCAACTCCGGTTACGAAGTTCTGGGTGCGATAATCGAGAAGGTGTCCGGCCAGAGCTATGAGGGCTACATTCGCCAACACATACTCAAACCGGCCGGTATGAGTAGTTCCGGGGTCGCCGGCGATCCGAAGAGGGAGATAGCGATGGCCAGCGGCTATGCGCCGGATGAGACAGGCGGACTGGTCTCCGCCCGGTATGTCCACGGCTCGTTCTCGTATGCTGCGGGGGCGCTGTTTTCGACGGTACAGGACATGTATCGATGGGATCAGGCGCTTCGCGGCGAGAGAATGCTGCATAACGATTCCAGGGCCCTGATGTTCACGCCCTTCAAGGAGAAATATGGCTACGGCTGGGTGATTGATACGCTGTACGGGCACCTGGTGGTGACGCACGACGGGGGGATCGACGGCTTTGTCAGCAGTTTCATTCGCTTCGTCGACGTGCCGTTCTGTGCTATCGTTCTCGCCAACAGCGAGCAGGCCAGGGTTAACCCGATCACGTCGGCACTGGCGGCTATCGCCTATGAGCAACCGTACGACATGCCGGTCGAGAAGACGTCGATAGCGATCGAACCGAGTGCATTGGACCAGTATGTGGGAGCCTATGAGATCGGCCCCGAGCAGTACCGGCTGGTGCTCCGCGACGGCGACAAGCTGTTTGCCCGTCGTAGCGGGGGCGGGACAAGCCAGCTGCTCCCCGAAAGCAGGGATAAATTCTACTACGAGTCCGACAACTCGATAACAATGACATTTGTCCGTGACGCCTCCGGCGGCATCGTGGGCCATGTCCTGCACCAACGAGGGGCGGATGTGATGGCGAAACGGGTGGACGGCGACAAGGCGGCGCAACTTCTGGCCTCGACAACAGTAGCGCAGGTCGATCCTTCCGTGTACGACCAGTATGTCGGGGAATACGAACTTTCACCGGGATTCGTGTTGACCGTCAGGCGTGACGGCAGCCGTATCCTCACGCAGGCGACCGGACAACAGGAAGTGGAGATATTCCCCAGGAGTGAAACGCAGTTCTTTCTCAAGGTAGTGGACGCGCAGATCACTTTCGTGCGGGACCACGCCGGACTGGTCAGCAGCCTGGTGCTTCACCAGGGGGGCCGAGACATGCCGGCCAAGAAGATGAAGTAAGCCAAGTCGAGATGCATGGGGCCGCTGACCCTCCAAGGTCGGCGGCCTTTCTCATTCCTTTCGAACAAGCAAATATCGCTGGCGTGCGGTCAGGCCTAACAACGGGGAATACCGGCGGAATGAATCCGGAATCTGTTCCGGCACCAGGTGTAGTTTGGCCAATCGCAGTGAATCCAGAATGATATACTGTACACCCGTCCTTGAAGCATACTCCTCGACCGAAGCAGGTGTGGGCAGTTCATGGGCTGCCCGCTCGCAGCCCCACCAGCTCTGCACCACATATTGATTGGACCCGTTGAAGACGAAATCGAACGGTGCCATGACGATTGAGCCCGGTTCTATCTGCGCTGACAACCATTGGTTAGTGTCGCGCTGAACGCTCCAGTTACATAGGGCGGCCGACCCCAGCGCGAATATGCCATAGGCAAAGAAGAGAACCAGCCAACCGACCAGAATTTTCCGGACCATGCGCCCAATCCGTTCATTCTCAGACGGCTCAGCCCACGCCCGCGCGATGGCGAGCACAAAAAACGGCGTCAACGGCAGCATGTAGCGGGTGATTTTCGGAAGCGGCGCCATCCCCCCTGCGACTATCAGCGTGAGCAGGAATACCCAGAAAAATCGCTGCTGCCGCCACTGCGATTTGGTGGTGAGCGCCAATGCCAGGACGAATGCGACCGATAGGCCGATAACCTCTGGTTTGCGAAACAGGCGGGTATGCTCGCTCAGGAGATTGGTGATCGGCTGCCACCAGGCGAGCGACAATCTGGCATCCGTAAACGCGTTCACGAACAACTGCTTTCCGAACAGATCCGGGTCAGTTATCAGACCGGACAGATACGGCGAGAAAGTCAGCGCGGCGCATATCACGAACAGCCCCGCTGCCTTGAATTGTCGTTCGATGCCGAGCGCGATTACCCCTGCCACCACAAACGCGAGACCGGCGGCATGTGACAGGCCGGCCAACCCTGTCAGTGCACCTGCCGCTGCGACGGCGCTGAGGCGGCGTGACACGGTGGCGCGTTCCAGCACGAGATAACCGGCAAACCCGCACACAAGCAGCAGCATCTCCGGGCGGAACATCCGCATGTAATCCCAAAACAGCGGCGTGAACGCCAGAATGCTTGCAGCCAGAAAGCGCACGCGGCGCGTACTGTCGGCAATCGGACGGAACAACAGCAACAATAGAACGCCAAGGCCGGCCAGAGCCGGGATAAGGCGGAGTTGCAGGATTCCCCATCCGGCGATTCGTGAGATTGCCGCTCCGCACCAGATGAGTAGTTTATGGTACACGACAATGTGGCCATCAAGTGGCGGGACATCACGGAAAAGAGCGGAAGCCACCTCCCCCGTGTTGACCAGCGCCAGTACCTGCTGCCCCAGCCAGGCCTCATCGGTCTGGATGTCGCCGTGAATGAGGGCGAGAGGGAATAAGAAAACGAAGAGAGCGACCAGCCCAATGCAACTGCGGCGCTCCCACCGTGCCGTATGTGCGGTTTGCCCCGGTCGATCCGACATGAAGTGATAGATTCCTCGTTGATCGTTTTAGCGGAAAGCTATGTCCGACGCCGGTAAAGTCAAGCCGCGGCTGACGCCAACGCCACTTGCCGACGGTCGCACTTTTCCGGATATTGGTCACGGTACGTATTGCAACCCCCTGCCGAAAAGGACCACGTATGCCCGTACACGCGAAACCAGCTGCGCAACCAAAGCGCGATGAGATAGACCAACAGTACACCTGGAATCTGGCGGATATTTATGCCAGCGAGAGTTCCTGGGAGGCGGATTTCAAACGCGCCAGGCAGATGGTCGACAACGCCAAGTTGTTTGCCGGTCGCCTTCGGGAGTCGCCGTCCGTTCTATACGATTGTCTTGAAATCCGCAGCGAGCTTGGTATGTTGCTCTTCAACCTGTATCAGTATGCGTTTCTCAACAAGGATCTCGACAACCGGGTCTCCAAGTACCAGGCCATGACCGAGCGAGCCGCCATGCTCTCGGCGGAGGCGTCCACCGCCCTCGCTTTCGTTGAACCGGAACTGCTTCAGATACCGGAGGCGGAACTGCTGCGGATGGCGGCGCAGTTTTCCAAAACCGATGTCTACGATTTCTATATCGCCGAACTGATCCGGTCCAAGGCGCATGTTCGCTCGCACGAGGTGGAGGAGCTCCTGGCGATGGCCAGCACGGTCTCACGTGGGCCGGATACGATCTTCAGCATGCTCGATGATGCCGACCTCACCTACCCGGTGATTACCGACGAGCACGGCAACGAGGTTCAACTCACCAAGCAGCGGTTTGCAAAACTACTTGAATCATCAGATCAGCGAGTCCGGCGTGATACCAGCGACGGCTTCTATTCTTCGTACAAGGCGCACCTGAACACCATTGCCGCCACGCTGGCGGCCAGCGTAAACAAAGATGTATTCGTAACACGCGCGCGCCGATACGACAGCTGCCTTCACCGGGCGCTCGACGGTGACAATATCCCGGCGTCGGTGTATCATTCGCTCCTCGACAGCACCGAGGCGAATCTGGCCGCCCTGCACGACTACGTGACGCTCCGAAAGCGGATACTGAGGCTCGACACGATCCGGCCGTACGACATGTTCTGTCCGCTGTTTCCGGAATATGACTACGAGGTGCCCTACGACGATGCGGTTCGCCAGGTGCTCGAGGCGGTGAAACCGCTCGGGACGGAGTATCAGCAGGCGATGTCGCATGCCTTTACGACTCGCTGGGTGGACGTGTTCGAGACCGAGGGAAAAGGGAGCGGCGCCTACAACTACGGCAACTACAGCGTGCATCCATTCGTGCTGATGAACTACAACGATACGGTCGACAACATGTTTACGCTGGCGCACGAAATGGGGCACGCCATGCACAGCCATTTGTCCAACCGAACACAGCCGTACGCCAAATCACAATACTCCATCTTTGTGGCCGAGGTCGCCTCGACCCTCAACGAGGGACTTCTGTTGCATTATCTGCTGGAGAAGACGACCGACAAGCGGGCCAGGCTCTATTTGTTGAACCGGCATCTCGACAACACGCTCGGCACGTTCTTTCACCAGGTGATGTACGCGCGTTTCGAGCTCGTGATTCACGAACAAGTTGAAAGCGGCAACGCCCTCTCCCCCGAATATCTGAATCAGGTATGGGGTAAGCTGACGGAGCAGTACTACGGTCCGATCATGGAACTGGACGAGCATTCGAAACTCAAATGGTCCCGTGTCCCGCATTTCTACAACATGTATTACGTGTATCAATACGCGACATCGTATGCCGCCTCGCAGGCGATCATGGCGATGTTCCTCACGGGGGAAGCGGGAATTATCAAACGCTACCTCGAACTATTGTCCTCCGGCGGCAAAGATCATCCCATCGAGCTGCTCAAGAAATGCGGTGTCGACATGAGTTCACCCAAGCCAGTGCTGGCCACGATCGATCTGTTCCGGGATCAGGTGAAACAGATGGATAGTCTGGTGTAACGAGCAGCGAGACTCCTGCATGCGGCGCAAAGACAAAGAAATCACCGACCGCGGTCTGATCGAGACCATTCTGAGAGAGGCGCTTGTATGCCATCTCGCCTTTGTTGACAGCGATCGGCCGTATGTTGTGGCGATGAATTTCGGCTATCAGGACAACCGCCTTTATATGCATTCCGCTCCAGAGGGGCGTAAGATTGAGTGTATCAGGCGAAATCCGCTCGTCTGCTTCCAGATGGAGGCGCGCGCGGAACTGGTGACATCGGTCAAAGCGTGCAGCTTCAGTATGCGGTATCTGAGTGTCGTAGGGTATGGCAACGCATCCCTGGTCGAGAGTCCGGTCGAGAAGCGCCAGGCGCTCGACGTGATCATGCGGAAATACACCGGTCGTGACGGTTTCGTCTATGCCGATGCCTCGGTGGAGGAGATCGCGGTGATCAGGATCGACGTCACTGAAATGACCGGCAAGAAATCGAAACTCGAATAAACATGTTACTGTGCAGTGGAGGTTAGGTACATGGCAGGGTATTATGGTGGTGCGGAAGGGGGCGCGGCGGCGGCCGCGATAGCCAACGCGATCAAAGCAGCAGGCGGCATTGTGCGACTCGAACCCGGTGAGTTCGCCAAGATCCTTGTGCGCACGGATGCGCCCCTCGTGGTCACGGGATTCGGTGGTGTATTCACCAGGAAGAATCAATATCTGGCCAACTACAAGGGGATATTTTTCTTCACAGAATCCAGGCAGCCGTTGCAGTTACCCTACAAGGCGGAACAGGTGGAGGCCAAAAATATCTGGATGCCGCGTTAGGTGGCAGATTCTGCTTCAAGCAGTTCGGCTACCGCCTCATGAAGTTCGGCGCGGTACCAGAGTCCCCCCATGCCCATCGTGCGCATCACCTTGCCGAACGACGCAAACTCTGACCAGTCGACCAGACGGACCTCGCGAATCTCGCGGTGATCCGTATAGTTGAAATCCCCACGCAGGTAGGTAGTCAGGAAGACGAACGAACGCCAGCGTACTTCAGATGACGTCACGGAGCTGTCTCCGACGAAGAAACGCACACTGGTCTTGAGGAGGAACCGGTCGATCGATACTTCGCAGCCGGTTTCTTCGCTCACCTCACGCGCGATGCCGGTCTCGAAATCCTCGCCGGGATGAAGACCTCCTGATGGGGAACGGTACAGCCCCGGCGGGTAGGCATGCTTGGCGATCACCACCCATTTGGTTCCTTTGCGGATGTACAGGGTAACATCGTGATCCCGCTGCCCACGCTGCGACGATCGGATCCGGTCCAGTTCTTGTTGTGTGCAAGGAATATCGAAGCGCCGCCCGGCTGGGACACCGTACCGCGTCTCCATGCCGCGAATCATGGCCTCGGTGACGAACATGCTATAAGAGCGGAGTGATCTGCATTTGCAACGGGAGCGTGGTCACTTCGACCCCATCGTGACCGATCAGCACGTTTATCTCAGTGCGGAAGCCGCAGTCTTTCTGGTAAATACCCGGTTCGATCGAGAACAAGTGCCCTTTTTGGAGTCTTCGACGGTCCTCGGTCTCCAGGTTATCGATGTTCGGCCCGGTGCCGTGCTCGGACGACGTAATGGAGTGCCCGGTGCGATGGGTAAAGAACTCGCCGAATCCGGCGGAGCGCACCACGGCACGGCAGGCATCGTCGACTTCGTAGCCATGGACCGGCCGTTTCTCGATGTTTTCGCGCAGGAACGATACCGCCTTGTCCCGCGCACTCACCAGCACGCCGAACATCTGCGTATATCTGGCCGGGATCTGCTCGGTCGTCCCGGCGAACGCCATCCATGTGATATCGCCGAACACACCGTGTGGGACCTTCATTTTTGCCCAGAGATCCAAAAGAACGAGTTGGCCCTTCTTGATGACCGCTGAGCGGTGTTCGTCGGGCTCATAATGGGGGTCGCCGGCGTTGGCATCGACCGAGCAATTGGGGCCGCTTTCGGTGGTCATGTCGTACGCCTCAAACTGCTCTTTGATGAAGCGACAGACATCGAACTCAGTGATAGAGCGGCCATCCTTAAGAGCGGCGGTGACATAGGCAAACGCTTTGTCCTTTATCTCGATGCAGTTGCGCGCAGCGATGCGGTGCGCGGCCATCTGCTCGACGGAAAGACATGCTTGAAACGACGCCACCAAATCAGCCGATGAGACCACTTCGATTCCAAAGTCGCGCACCAGTTCAATGGTGCCGGCATCGACCAATCCGATGTACGGCAACCGGCCCATTGGCGAGTACTCCATGGCTACCCGTTTGCTGTGACTGAGCAACTCTTTGAGCTCTTGTTCGAGCAGGCTGTAGCTGGAAAAGGTGATCAGGCGCCCCTGGACTGCGGTAAACTTGGCTTTTTCGATAGCGTGCACCAGGGCCGTTGGTTCGCCGGCTGCCGGAATGAAATAGAACGAGCGGCGGGTCACGATACCACTCAGCCCCAGTATGGCAACGGCAATGGTGTTGCGGGCGTGAAAATCCGCCATCAGCCAGCCATCAAGCTCATGTTCCGCCAAATAGGCTTGGATTTTTTGTATGTCCATAACGTCTCTTGTGATAATACGAATTTCCGTTGGAGCTATCAACTGCTATTGCGACGGATGATGGCTTGACAGCCACGGAATGTCAAGGTAGATTGGCCGACAAACGGACAAACCACATGAATCACCGCATCGTCATAACCGGCGCTCCGGGGTCCGGTAAGACGGATTTTCTCCTGCGATTGTCGACCCATTCGACGTTTTCGCGTTTCACCTTTTTCGATGAGCTGGCCAGGCAACTGTTGATAGAGGATCCCTCGATTCGGCAGGACAAGAGGCGCTTTCACGGTGAAATCTATCGCCGCCAGACTTCGCGCGAACGGGCGGTCGATGGCCCGTTCATTACGGATCGTGGGACGGTAGATGCTTTCGCCTTTCACCCGGAAACACTCATCGATGTGGCGACCTCGCTGTCGCGTGAGTACAAGAGATACAGCGCCGCTATCCAGCTTGGTTCGGCGGCGCGACTGGGTGACAATTTCTATCGGTGCGACGCCGTACGGAATGAAACCATTGAGGATGCGTTGATTATCGAAGAGGCGCTCCGCCGTGTCTGGCAGGGGCATCCCGGTTACCATTTCGTTTCGGCGCAGCCGGATTACGAGGCCAAATACCAGGAGTTCCTCTCGCTGCTGAACCGTATCACCGATCGGTCCGGGGCGGACACCCGGCAGCCACAACACGAAAAACACTGAACCACCAATTCCGGGGATAGAGATACGTATGAAACTACGGTACCTGTTGATGCTGATGCTGACGGCGGTTGTCGGGACGGCGGCCGCTCAGTCGGATTTCTACAAGAAGTTCAAGTCAGATTACGCCTCCCTTGATCTGGACCTGCTGAACAACCCGTGCGAGCTGGGGATCGTGAAGGACTTTGTGTATCAGAAAGACATCGCGACATTCACGTTCCATGACGGCAAGATGTACCTGCTGCGCCCGATCGACGGACGTCCCACCACGGCCATCTTCATTGGGCGGGGGAGCGCCGCCATTGACATACCCGCACATGTCGAACGGCAGTGCCTCTGGTACGCCTCGGGAGACAGCGGTGTGGCGCAGGATTTCGTGGTCTGTTTCATCCGCATGGCCGACGATCTTGACCTTCGCCTGAAGGAGAAGTTCACGTTTGCCACACAGCAACTCGACTGGAAAGATTTCAACCTGGCCAAGAAGGCACAGGGGGAATTTTTCTTCAAGCCGGTCATCCAGCATGAGTACGACAATTATTTCCAGCTCCTTCGTTCTGCGTACGAAAGGTCGGCCGACGGTTATTTTTGGATCGATTTCAATCGCTACGTCTTTTCCTTTGACCCCAATCGAGCCGAGCAGACCGTTGTTGCCTACGAGAAGGAGGGGGGCGCGGTGACGGTCACTGATGGGGCTGTGTTGCAGCGCAAAGAGCGGGGCATCACTGATGACCTCAAAATGTCTGACATTTTCTATCCTACCACAATCATCGACCGGCGGGCCAACCTGGTGATGCAGGGCATGGAAGGGCGTCAGATCGATTCCGGTGACATACTAGCGCGGCTGGTTGTCAACACCGACAGCACACGGTTCCAGTCGCTGTTTCTCCACTACAATCTCAAGCTGGATTCCATGGCGGTCGACGGTGTGCCGGTCGAATTTCACCGCCGTCGCGATTTTAATTTCATAGGTGTCATGCTTCCGGCGTACCGCCACAAGGGGGACACACTCGATGTCCGGCTCTGGCTGCACGGCAAAGATTTCGTCTCGGCCATGCCGTACGTCGAGAATCCGGCGGTTTCGCCTCACCACCTGACCATCAGTTCGCGTCCTGAATTCAATTACCTGCTGCCGGGGGTCGAGAAGATGGAACAAGGGACCGGCGACGTCACGACTATCACCGTCGAACCAACTCAGCAATTCCGCGATTTCCAATTTCAGGGATATGCGCCAAAGTTCGATACCATTCCGAAAACGACCGAGACGGGCGTGACGGTCAATTTTCTCAAATCCCGCGCCATCACCAAGAAACAGTTCGAGTGTTTTGTTCCTGACGAGACCTATCAAAGCGCCACGCTTGGGGCGTTTAATTACTTCGCCGGAACGCTCGGGAATCCGGCCGGCCTGTTCGGGTTTTCGGTGTTCCCCGAAGGGAGCATGTCCATGCCGGGCATTCTGGAGATTCGCCAGGTGCACTGTATCATCGACGGTACCGGCGGCTTCCACCTGCTGCCCGGTGTCGAGATGGGGAGACAGTATTTTGGAGCGCTCATGCGACCGGCGTCGAGTCGCGAGCAATGGTTGGTCGACGCCGCACCTGAGTATCTCGGTCTGATGTATGTGCAGGAGGCACTGGGGGCCGGTCCGTTCTACACGGAACTGGTCGGTCGTAAGAACGTGGTGACGACGTTAGTCGAGCGAAGCCGGGACCTGCCGTTGGGCACAGGGTACCGTGTCCCCGATTCACTGCGCGTGTGCAAAGGGGCTTGGGTGTTGCACATGCTTCGGTTTATGATGCTGGACCTCGAGAAGCAATCCGATGCGACGTTCCTGAAGTTCCTCCGCGAGCTGTCGAATCTCTGCAACAGCCGGACCTTCACCAATGCTGATATTGTCGCGCTGGCGGAAAAAAGCTACGGCCAACCACTGGAGTGGTTTTTCCGGCATTGGTTGTTCGAGCGAAATATCCCGGAGTACTCGGTGGAATATACCATCGTGGAGAAGGAAAATGGCTGGGGGGTCGATGGTCAGGTGCGCACCAACGGCGTTGGATCGGATTTTCAGATGCCGGTGGTGATGCGGGTGGAAACGACCAACGGCGAATCCAGCTTCATGCGGCAGATGATCACAGGGAACCAGGATCACTTTACTCTGGGGCCGTTCGCGGTGCAACCGAAGCAGCTCTATTTCAACGAGTTTTACAGCGTCCTGTCCAAGGACAACGTGAAGAAGAAATAGCCGCATCACTGCCCTATACCTGTTGAGAGGATTCGTCGCCGCGCGCTTTTGGCCACCCGAACGACGGATTAGTTAACCATGCCTCCACGCTCATCACGCCGCCCGAAGACTCCCTTTCGGGCAGTCTATTTTCTCGTGCTGCTATTATTCGGAGCAGCGGCGCTGGCTCCGGAGTTACGGCTCTGGGGGTTTGGGGGTTGGGCGTTTCTGCCGCCGATACTCACGCTGGCCCTGTTGGCAGCGGGTGTGGCGGCGGGGCTGGGCGCAAATCGATTATACGCTCTTGTGGTGAAGCAACCGGTGCCGGCCGACGAGAGTCCAGGTGCGGATCGCAAATTCCTGCTGATCGCCGCGATCGTCACAATCATCACTACGGCGACGTTCTGGCTCTTCCGTGGACAGACACATTTTCTTGGCGACGGCTACCAACTGCTCTCGCGACTCACCGGTGGAAGCATGATGATCAAGCAATGGGACATAGGGGCATCGTTCCTTATGGACTCAGTCTATGATCTGCTGGGCGGTCCTCCTTCGGACCGGGCCCTGGCTGCGTATCGGATTGTGTCGATTGTTTCCGGTTCGCTGTTTATGATTACCGTTTGTCTGGCGGCCCGTGCGCTGTTCATTCGGAACCTCCACAGGTACCTGTTTTTTTTCGGTCTTGGCACCGGCGGATACATGCTCTTGTATTTCGGCTACGTGGAGAACTACGCCACGTTTATTTTCGCGCTCGTGCTCTTCTGCCTGACCGGATTGCTGGCGGCCAGGGGCCGTATCTCAAAATGGTGGGTCGTGCTGCCGTTTGTCGCAGCGTGTGGCCTGCATATCTTCGGAGCACTATTCCTGCCGAGCCTGATCTATCTGCTGGCGCGCGATACGGCGATAGGCAGGTCGGTCGGCAAAATGTCCGCCCGCGCCAGACTCCTGAGTGGAATAGGGCTCGTGCTGGCCGGGTCGGTCATCTATTACTATCTCTACACCCATTACTATTTCTTCACCTTTGCTTTGTTGCCGCTCTTGCCGGACCGGTTCACCGTGGAAGGGGATTACCTCGTTTCATTGAAGCATCTCGCCGATACGGTCAACCTCCTGGTCTTGCTCGTGCCGGGGCTGCCGTTGTTCATTGCTCTGGCAGGCAGTGCGCAGAACAGACCAATCCTTCGGACGCCGGAGAGCCAATTCCTGATAATCGCAGTACTCTGCTCGCTTATTGGCGTTTACGTGTTCAATCCAGGGATCGGGATGCCTCGAAACTGGGATCTGTTTGCAGTTGTCGGCGTACCGATAGCTGTGCTCTGTTACAGCCTTGCGCTCGGTGACGGCGTTCGCGGCCGGGAGCCGGTCATGGCGGCGCTTCTTGCGATCGTGCTGGGAGTTCTGTCACTCACTACTCGAGTTGTCGGTCAGGCCGTGCCGGAGATCGGTATCGCGACATTCAAGAACTACATGACGCTCGATAAGATTCGCAATCGCAATGCCCGGAGCTTGTTGGTCAGCTACTACCGTGAGACCGGTGATTCTGCGCGGGCCAATGTGGAGCAGGCCGCCGTCGAGGCCGATTTTCCGGAAAGCCTGTTAAACAAGCGCGCCAAATCGCTCATCGCTCAAAGGCAGTTCCGCGAAGCGGAGCGGCTGTTGAGACAATCTATTGAGATCAACCCATTGTATGTCGACGGCTACGGCAACCTGGGAGTCTGTTTGCTCGAACAGGGGAAGGTCGACTCAGCACAACTGCTGTTTGAGCTGGCTGACGGGATCAACCCGTACAATGTCAACACCATCAACAACATCGGCACCGCCATGCTTCGCCGCAAGGAGTATGTCGAGGCGGAAGGTATGTTCCATCGCGCCCTGGCGATTGATTCGACCTTGGTGTCGTCGATGGCCGGGTTAGCATCCGTCTATGTCGGACTCGACCAACTTGATAGTTCCATCGCGTATGTAGACCGGCTGGCGCATGTCGATGGGGTCCCCTCCGATTATTTCAAGCAGGCGGGGGATGCGTTCGTGGCCAGGTCCGCTTACCCGCAGGCGGCGCGGGCGTTCACATATGCTCTCGAAAGAGGGCTGGACAGTTCGTACGTCAGAGTTCTTCAGACAAAACACCCACAGTTGATTTTCCGGTGATCCATTCCCGCAAACGGTGAAAAAAAAAGACCGGCCGCGTGGGAAAGGGGGAGCGCCGGTCTTTGCCGAATCAGGTGGGTATGATTTTCTAACTCTTGGCTGCCTTGTCCATTTCCTCTTCGAACTTGTGCACGACGTTGTCGAGCACGTCGGCCAGATCACCCCCGTGTCCGGGAGAGGTCGGAGTGCCGTCCAGTTTGGCCCGGGTTGTCTCCGGCGTGGTTTGCTGCGACGTCCTGACCTTGTCGGTCGTCTCACTGACGTCTTCGCCCTTGATCTGCTGCGACAGGAGCTCGGGCGTGACAGTGGCGCCATTGCTGGTGACGAATTTGGGGGCCGGTCGGAGAATCGGGCCAGTGCTGCTCGGGTCCGCTTTGGCTCTGGCCTCGGCCAGACGCTTGTAGTTTTCCAGGGCGGCGGCCAGTTCCGGGTCAACGGACGGTTGCGCCTGTGGCTGGTCCTGGATAGCGCTCTTGAGTGCCGCCACGTCCTCGATCCCCGAGTCCGGCGTCACTGAGACGATCCGCTGTGCCGCATTGGCGTCCTCGGTGTGGATCCGCTGGGATTGCGACGGCTGCGTGGCAATGGTCTCGCGGCGGCGGGCATTGATCTCGGAGGTCTGGGTGATCTCAATGTCGTCCTCCGGAGACGAATGCACCCGTGACGGCGCCGGGCTGGTTGTGCCAACCTCGGTTTTCGCCAGTTCATCGACCCATTCCAGATGCGCGGTTATCAGGGCGCGCAGCTTGGAGAGATAGGAGCGGCGCGTCAGTTCGATCCTGGAGATCTCTGCCTCCAGCTCGTCCCGGCGCTGCGTCCGATTGGCCAGTACCTGGCTGGCTTCGGACGCCACTTTGTTGAGCAGCAGTTCGGCTTCTTTCCTGGCATTGGCCATGGTGATATCTGCATTACGGCGGGCATCGATTGCCGCGTTCTTGATGGCATCTTCGAACTGTTTCAGGCCGGCCAACTGCACTTTCAGAGACTCTGTCTCCATGGTGAGCTTCAAGTTCTCCTGCTTGAGCATCTCCAGTGACAGCGCCACCTGCTCCTTGAAGCTGTCTACTGCTTCCTTGTCATAGCCGCGCATCTGAGAGCCAAACTCAAAATTGCGGATGTCGTTGGGGGACAGTTCCATGATCGTTCTCTCTATCTTCTGGACTTACTTTTCAGCCGTTGACTTCTGCCGCTCGTACCCTCTCAGGTCCAAGCGTTTCAAAACGATACACCTCTTTCTATTATCGAACTTTGGCGCGGGAAATTAACCGGAAACGGCCAAAAATATACCGGTATTGAAGGCTGCCGGCGGATGTACCAAAGATGAGCCGAGGCCGGGAAGCTGGCTTTGCGGCTACAGCTGACGCGGGCCGAATAGACCGGTCCCGATCCGGAGCATCGTGGACCCCTCTTCAATGGCGATACGGTAGTCGTCACTCATCCCCATAGATAGAATCCCGAATTGATCGCCTGCTGTTCCTCTTGCCTGACCGAAAAGATCGCGGCAGGTCCGAAATGCGATACGGATATCATTCTCGTCGGAGGTGAGCGGCCCGACAGTCATGAAACCGCACAGTTTTATGTGGGACAAGGAAATGAGGCTCTCGACGAGTCCCAGTGCATGGTCGGGGTTGACGCCGTACTTCTGGGTCTCGCCGGAGCTGTTGATCTCGATACAGCAGTCAAGTGTTCGGCCAACCTCTCCTGCCCGTCGGCTGATCTCTTCGGCCAGTCGTAACGAATCGACCGACTGAATGACATCAAATAGCTGCACTGCTTTTTTCACCTTGTTTGTCTGGAGATGCCCCACCAGATGGTATCGGGCAATCGGCCCCAGCTCGAGCAGTTTTGCCTCCGCCTCCTGAACTCGGCTTTCCCCGATCTCCGAAAGACCAAGCGAGACAGCCTGTCTGATGGTCTCGGTCGGATGAGTTTTGGTGACGGCCAGGATTGTGATTTCGGTGGGGTCACGTCCGCAGCGATTGCACGCCTCGGCGATGCCGATGCGCAGATCATGGAGGTTTGCCGCGATCAGGTCATTCATCGCACAGGGCACGGTACTGGTTTGGCCGGCGGTCCGCAAACAGGTGATTCCGTGGTGTGATCTGTTTGTCGCGGGCTAAAGAAACATCGACGTCGACACTCCCTACCCACGTCTGGTCTGGTGGTGCCTCCAGCAGGAGGTCGCCGGAGGGAGCGGCTACAAGTGACCGCCCGGTGTATGTCAGGTCCCCTTCGGAACCGATGCGGTTGGCGGTGATGACATATACGCGGTTCACCATGGCGTGCACCGGTATCGCCCGTTGTGCCCGTCCCGGAATCACGAGATTCGAAGGATGGCAGATGATATCCGCTCCTTTCAGGGCAAGGGCACGCCAGACCTCGGGGAAATTCCAGTCGAAGCAGATCAGCAGGCCGACCTTGCAGCCGTCTACATCAAACAGAGGCAGGCCGCCATCTCCCGGTTGGAAGAAATCCTTTTCGTTTAAGAACAGGTGCAGCTTGCGATATTTGCCAATGACTCCATTCGGTCCTATCAGCACCGCTGTGTTGTATAGCTTGTCGCCGTCGCGTTCGTTCAAGCCGGACACGATACGCATCCGGTGCCTTGCGCTCAGCTCGGTCAAAAATCGGATAAACCGGCTGTCGGCGATCTGTTCGGCAGTCTCCGCGGCCTGTCGCTCTGAGACAAAATTGTATCCCGAATTACAGAGCTCCGGGAGCACGAGCAGCTCTGCCCCGGCAAACTGCGGGCTGAGCGATTCCAGGCGATGGATCGTAGCGTCCAGATCGGCAAGCGCTGGCGCAAACTGTACGAAACCGATTTTCATGTGTCACCTTTGGTGCAAGATAACGCCAGTTTACACCGTATTGTCAAGAAGCCACTGCGAGAGGTTTGTATGGCCGTATCCACACTCTCACACGAGGGTCGCGCGAGAGAAACGTTGACAAAACCGGGCGAAATTTGTATGTTCTGTTGTAGTATCCCAACCGCCTTTTGATACTGTCAGAAAACATCAGTTGCACGTATATCGGGGCAATCGGAGAAGGAGTGACGCATGAGACGAGCTGTGTGGACGCTGGTCGTTGTTGGCTGCCTTGCGGGAGCGTTCTGGCTCTGGCAAAGTAGCGACATGGGGGATGGTCAGGGCGCATTCAGTACGGGCGAGAATTCCCGCCAGGCCGAGACCGGCTACTACCACATGAAAGGGCACGGCAAGATGCCGCGGCGTTTGGAGGCGAGACCGAACGAGTGGTTCTTGTTCCAGCGCGCCTATCCGTTTGATACGGTACCGAATGACAAGTACCGTGCGGCGGTGACTTACACCGAGGATCTACTCGCCAGCGCCTCGTTCAAGCGGACCCCATTCGCAGCCTCGGTCTGGTCGGAGGCCGGACCAAGCAACATCCCGGGCCGGATCACAGATATTGAAGCCCTTGTCTCCGATCCCGCGAAAGTTTACGCTGCGAGCGCTGCGGGTGGCGTCTTCTATTCCACCAACTACGGACAGAACTGGACGCCGGTCTTTGATAACGCCGGCAGCTTCTCGATAGGCGACATCGCCATCAATCCAAGTAACTCTGACACGATTTTCATTGGCACCGGCGAGGCTAACCCCGCTTTCGACACCTACGAAGGAAACGGCCTCTGGCGTTCGACCAACGGCGGCACTGTCTGGACCCAGGTCGGACTACCGAGCAGCTATCGCATTGGTCGGATCATTATCGATCCCACCGATACGCGCCGCATCTGGGTGGCGGCCGGCGGCAAGGTGTTCGGTGGCGGGAATCCGGAGCGCGGCATCTATCGCTCTACTGATGGCGGCAACAACTGGTCGCAGGTGTTGTACGTATCGGACACAACCGGCGGCATAGATCTGGCCTACAACGCGACCGGCAACGTGCTGTTTGCCGCCATGTGGGAGAGAGTGCGTATTGTCAACCTTCCTCGCCGGCTCGGTGGCATCACCAGTGGGCTCTATCGCTCGCTCGACAAGGGGGACACCTGGACCCTGCTTGGTGCCGGCAACGGGCTGCCGGGTCCATCGGCGGATATGGGCCGGATCGGGGTCACACTCGACCCCGGAAGCAACACCGTGTACGCAGCCTATGCGGATCGTTTCGGTGTCTTTACCGGCCTCTATAAGAGCACGAATCTGGGAGTATCGTGGACAGAGGTAAACGATGCTGCGCTGTTCAGCGCGCCTCTCTATGCCTCCTGGCAGGGAGGTTGGTATTTCGGTCAGGTCCGAACGGCTCCCAATAATCCAAACGATGTCTACGCTCTCGGGCTGGATATATGGAAGAGCTCTGATGGCGGTGGTTCATGGAACTGGTACTCCTCCGGTGTCCATGTCGACCAGCACGCTCTGTGGATCAACCCTAACAACTCTAATGAAATGTACGCGGGCTGTGATGGCGGCGTCAACTACTCCAGCAACGGTGGCGCTTCGTGGACTGTCCGCGACATGCACAATACGCAGTTTTACGCCATCACGATAGACCGCAACAATCCACAGCGTCTGTATGGCGGCGCGCAGGATAACGGCACCATGCGCACCCTCACCGGCGCTCTGAATGACTACCAGCCGATCTGGGGAGGGGATGGCTTCTACGTTCTGGTCGACCCAGCCGATCCGAATATCATATATGCCGAATCACAGAACGGCAATCTGGTAAAGTCTATCGATGGTGCCGCCACGTTTTCGGGCGCTACCTCGGGAATCGATTTCAGCGTGGAGCGTCATGCCTGGAATACCCCGGTTGTCATGGACCCGAGCAACCGTAACATTCTGTATTACGGCACCAACTATTTGTACAAAACCACCAACGGTGCCAATTTATGGACGAAGATCAGTCCGGACCTGACGAACGGCCCCCACCCATACTCCGCGTTTGGTTGCGTGACCACCATCGCAGTGGCCAACACCGACGGTAATGTCGTGTATGTGGGAACCGATGACGGCAATGTCTGGGTAACGCAGAACGGCGGCACTGGGTGGACGGCGATATCGGGCACGCTGCCCGACCGCTGGGTGACCCGCGTGGCAGTCGACCCAACCAGCGCCGGAACCGCCTATGTCACGCTGTCGGGTTACTTCGAAGGCTCCTCCACTCCACACATCTACCGGACCACGAATTTCGGAACATCCTGGACCGGTATCAGCGGCAATCTACCGAACGTGCCGGTCAACGATGTTATTGTCGACCCAGCCAACACCAGCCAGTTGTTTGTTGGCACCGATGTTGGCGTATATATCACGACCAACCTTGGCACCACCTGGTCGCCGCTCGGTACCGGCCTGCCGATCCTGCCGATTCACGACATCGCCTTTGACCAGCGCTCCCGCAAGCTGGTGGCCGGGACGCATGGGCGCTCCATGTATTCGACCACGGTGGACTGTCCGGGGATTACGGATTCCGACCTTGACGGCAAACCGGATCTCTGTGACAACTGTCCCTCGGTCTCGAATCCCGATCAGGCAGACCTTGACTACGATAACATAGGTGATGCCTGCGACAACTGTGTCGACCCGGATAAAGACGGCTTCGGCAATCCCGGCTATCCGGGGACCACGTGCGGCATCGACAACTGCCCCACGGTCTACAATCCCGGCCAGGAAGATTCGGATATGAACGGCATCGGTGACGCCTGCGAGGTGAGCCAGAGTTTTGTCGAGGATACGATCGCCACCACCTGTCTGCAACTGGCGGTCAACGACGGCGGGCGGTTTGGTATCTCCCGCGCCGGCGCTTCCATGGACTATCTATTCCAGGGAGACTGCGAGGCGGTGTACATGTACGACGGTTCCCCGGTGATCGCCTGGACCTCAGGCGGCAACTACTTCGCGAAATACTACATGTTCAGTCAGAATCTGTTTGTCAAACCGCTCAGCGGCGACCCCACCATTCCATCGGTCGATTCCGGCGCTTTTGAGTTCTATCGGACCGGTACATTTATGTCCGATGATCAGACTATTGGTCTGCAGAAGACTTGGTGGGCGCCTCGTCAGGC
Source organism: Candidatus Zixiibacteriota bacterium (assembly GCA_040753875.1). NCBI lineage: Bacteria > Pseudomonadati > Candidatus Zixiibacteriota > Candidatus Zixiibacteriota bacterium. The sequence continues at coordinate 46,693 of JBFMDV010000034.1, forward strand.
CGACACGTGTACGTTTGTCATCCAGTGTCTCAAGCTCTATTCGTATGATGGCGGCACGCACAGCGGTCTGTCGGTGGGCGAAGTGATCGACTGGGATGTTCCGGCGTCATCGAGCTCGCAGAATACCGGGGGTTCCGACGCCGGTCGGAAGCTTATCTATCTCCGCGGTACCGGCACCGGCTGCCAAGCCAACACCAATCGCTGGGCCGGCCAGGCGCTGCTTGGCACACGCATTAACGGCGGTTGTATAGACACCAGTGCCACACCATACAGTGCATACACCGCCAGCAACGTAACCTATGTCTATCCGACCAACGGATTCGTGGCTTCGGAGATATACGGTCTCATGCAGAATGCAGGTTACCACCCCAGTCTGTCCTCGGTGGACCAGCACGCCAACCTGGTCACGTTCGGTTCGTTGACAATCGGTCCGAATGACACGGTTGAGATATACACGGTCATCACGACCGTCCGCAACAGTGCCAGTAACGGTCAGCTTCTGACGCAGGTTGACCAGGCCCGCAAGTGGTTTGCAGTCCATGTGCCGCAATGTACCGGCGGCGGATGCTGCACTGGGACAACCGGCAATCTCGACGGGGATCCAAGTGACCTGATCGACATATCCGACCTATCAGCCATGGTGGATTATCTCTTCTTTGGCGGTTCAATCTCCAGTTGTTTTGAGGAGAATGATATCGATGGGTCACTAAGCGTGGATATCGCCGACCTGTCATTGCTGGTGGATTATTTGTTCTTCGGTGGGACTCTGCCGAACTGCCCGTGAGGCATATTTGATTTCTTACTATTGAAAGGAAGCTGGGCACCCCAGGTGCCCGGCTTCTTTGTCTGCAACAGGTCGTCGAGGATAATACTTCCGAGCATGGATAGCAAGAGAGACCTTCGCCTCGCCCCCGGTGCACGGCTATCGGCGCTTACCGATCATCGCCCCACGACATCTCTTGCATTGAGGGACCGAATGTGCTACCATATCATCAAGCACTGGGGCTTCCCATAACGTGCGCCGGCCGGAGGGCCCGCCCAATGGACCAGAATCACAATACCGACGATCAAACCGATTCATTCGCCATGTGGTGTGCGGGTGCGACAGTCGCCCACTACAAAATCATCCAGCGCATCGGCGCCGGAGGTATGGGGGAACTGTTTTTGGCCCAGGACACCCGCCTCGACCGACTGGTGGCGCTCAAAACACTCGCCCCGAAACTGGCAGCCGATAACAAAGCACGCAACCGTCTTCTGACCGAGGCGCGCGCGGCCGCCCGGTTGTCACACCCGAACATCTGCGCCATCTACGCTATCGAAGAGACCTCCGATGCCCACTTTATCGCCATGGAATATGTGCAGGGGAAAACGCTCCGTGAAATGGCTGATTGCGCCCCCGTGGAACTGGCCGCGCTTATCGACGTGGCCATGCAATGCTGTCTCGGTTTGAGCGTGGCCCATGCCGGGGGTGTGATCCACCGCGATATCAAACCCTCCAACATCATGATCGACCGTCGCGGCTGTGTCAAACTCATGGATTTTGGACTGGCGACTTCCATTTCTCCGGAGTCAGAGGACACGACGGTACGCGGGACTGTCCCCTACATGTCGCCGGAGCAGGTGACCGGCAAGGCCGTTGACACCCGCAGCGACATTTTCTCCCTGGGGGTGGTGTTGTACGAGCTGACCACCGGACAACGTCCTTTCAGCGGCGATTTTGGCGCGTCGGTCGCCTATGCCATCGTGTATGAGGAGCCTCTACCCTTGGTCGCGCTTCGGCCGGAGATTCCCGGCGTCTGGCGGAGTATCGTCCAACGCGCCATGCAAAAGGATGTCGAGCGACGATATCAAAGCGCCGAAGATATGCTGACCGACCTCAGATCGATACAAACCGTCTCAAGTCGCGTACACACGCCGCCGTGTGAACCGGTCTCGGTCGCGGTCTATCCGTTTCGCAACATGAGCGATGACCCGCATATCGATTATGTCGCCGACGGCCTTTGCGATGACATCATCACGCTTCTCACCAAAATTCGCAGGTTGAATCTCCCTTCGCGCACGGCCGTCTTCCGACTGCGGGAGCGACAGCGCGACGCTGTCCAGACGGCTCGCGAACTGATGGCGACCAATGTCCTGGAAGGGAGCATTCGGCAACACGGCGAAATCATGCGCATTCACGTGCGGATGGTTCGCGCGCAGGACAGCTTCGTTGTCTGGTCGGAGACGTATGACCGCGCCATGACTGACCTGCTGCAACTGCAGGCGGATATCGCGCATCGGGTGGTGGCGGCGCTTGACTTTGAATTGACCGGCGACCAGGAGCGCCTCATCACGCGCAAGACCAGAGTGAATCCGGATGCGTACGACCGGTATCTGCGCGGCAAACATTGCCTGCGTAAGAGAACCTCAACCTCCGTGCTGGAGGCGATTGACCTTCTTGAGAAAGCCACCAAGCTTGACCCTACTTTCGCAGCCGCGCACGCCGAACTGGCGGTGGCGTATGGTCTGTACCATACCTACGGCTTTGGTCAGGGTGCTGAACTGCCTCAACAGGCTTTCGCAGCCGCTACCCGGGCTGTGGAGCTTGATCCGGCGTCGTCGGAAGCACACATGTCGATGGTGTTTGCTCTCCGAAATGTGAGTATCAAAAGAACGGAGGCCGAATTGCGCACGGCCATCGCCCTTGATCCCAACAACTCCGAGGCGCATCACTACCTGGCGCACGCGCTCGTTCTGAGAGGTTACTATCGAGCCGCGGAATCCGCCGAACAAATAGCGATCCGGCTGGACCCATTGAACGAAATTTCACGCGCTCATTTGGCGCGCATTTGTTTTTTCCATGGCGACCTGGCAAAAGCGATGGAACAAGCTGACAATCTGCTCGAGTACGCGACTGGCTCGCACCTGGCCCATTTTACGAAAGGCTGGTTGTACTGGAGCACCCGCAGATGGTCCGATGCGGTTAACTGTTTCGAGCTTGCATTGAGCGCTGGTGCAGATGACCACTATTTGGCAGACTACTTGAGTGACTGTTATCGCCGTCTTAAGTCATACGATAAAGCAATCGCTTGTTTAGAACGTGGACTGCAGAAGAACCCAGCGCAACACCTGCTTGAGGCCCGCCTCGGTCAGGTGTTAGCTGAGTTGGGTGAAAAGGAACGCGCTGCGAGCCACTTCGACCAAGCGCGTCTACTGCTTCAGAGAGAGAGCCAGGCAGGACTACAGCCAGCGTCAGCTCTCTTCCAGTACGACCGAGCGTGGCTCTACGCCCTTCAGAACAATGCAGAAGAGTCAATTCACCAGTTGCACCTTGCTGTCGAAAACGACCTCGGCCATTACGCCGATCTACGGACCCGACCGGACTGGGATTCTCTGCGATTACACGGCCAATTCACCAGACTGGTCGACGATCTGGAATCACGGAAACGGAACGAAGATCGATCTGTGTCCTGATCGTGCGAACCTCCGTGACGGCGTCATCGATCCTGAAGCTATCTCCCTTCGCGAAGTTGTTGCAGCAACTTCCTAAGCGAGTCCAACTGCCTGCTCATCGCGCGGTTCTCAACAGTATACGCCTTCATCATAGTCTTCTGAGAAGCGAACTCCTGTGCATAATGAAGGGTATCGCCGAGCGTATCGATGGCAACCGCGGTCGCCAGGCTGTTTGATGGAATGTAGCCTTCGATTGCCCTCACTATTTGTACCCGTGGCAGGATCGGATCGGACCACGAGGGTTGTACCTCAAGATACCTCATCGGCATCACCGAGTCGCCGGTCACTGTGCCATACAACACGGCGTTGCTGATTGGTCCGAGTGAGACCCAGATAACACCGGCCGCTGACGCCTCTACCAGGCGGGTGTCTTCCCAGAGCGGCTCGCCGCCGGTCGGCTGGTCGAAAATTCTGAAAGTCACGTCGTACTGCCCAGCCCCAACCGGATTGCCGGAGGTGCCGAGCAAGACTCCTTGATAGATGACCAGGCTTCCGGCCGGGACGACAGATGTGCCGGTTGTGATCACGCTGGCAAGCAGAACCAGTCCGAGTCCTAAGATCGTGCAGATGATCAGTCTCATGATAACCCTCCTTTGTTGGGTATATGATATTTTGGTGCGGAGTTTGTATTAGCCCTCTGTACAGTCGCTTCCGGCCACTTAATCGCCGACCCGGCAATGGCGCTTAGGTTAGTTCTGGAAACTCACAGGTGCACGATTGGCCCGAACCGACCGGATGACAATAGTATAGACCCATGAACACCACAAGTCAAGCGGGATTTCACCCTGCGAATCGGAACCAAACGTGACGTGTTCAGATCTGCATACTGTACAAGTCAATGGAGACAGGTGGCGAAACCCGGATCGGCTCTGAAGCCATTCGGGAAGAAACTGGCGTAATCTTGGAGTATTTGTCTTACCTCATCGTACACGTGCCACATGCGGATCTCGGGTGCCAACGGAATAGAGTAGTATACATACAGCCACTCGTTGGTATCGGGAAAGATCACACGCATCCTCCGAGGAGCGGCCGACTGATGTATGACATCGCCAACTCTATCCTGGAGGAATTGCAGGTAAGCTCGTTCCACTAACTCCCCCAGCGAATCGTCAGGATTTCTGTAAGGAAAAACTGCCAGAAGAGTGTCCGCAAACACCCACTGCCACCAGACGTCTACGTCGAATACAATATCATGCGTTACTCGGACTTCTTGTACCGTGTCCGGATAAGTGAAGTCAGTCTCGACAATCAACGAGTAGAGACCTGATGGGAGTTGGATCTCGAACCACGACGAGTCGTCCGTGAGACATGAGTCGCTTTTCCCCGAACTGTCAACAAACGTGAGCAAAGCACGCCTTTCCGTTAGGGAGGCATAGGGGTATCCACCGGGCGGGTTATTTACGGGATCACGAAGCTCACACCTCCATGCAACAACCTGCCCAGTCACGCTATTTAGGACCTCAGGTTTGATCGGTTGGTCGTCATCGGAGCATGACCAGCACAGAAAGCCAAGCACCAGCGCGGCCATCCAAACGAAAAGTTTGTTTCTCATAAGAACCTCCCTGGCTCTGTGAGCCGTGTAAATCTCCAATCCTAATAATATACCAGATTGTCCAGACTCCGTACACAATATCCCTCTCTTGTGAGACGTTTCAGGAGCCAGACTGTGCATCAATAGTAGGGGCAGGCGAGCCCCGTCGGCCCCCCATTTTTCCTTTGGCAAATCAACCTCAAGGCCCTACCTTTGCCGATTGCCGAGGAATGAAAACAATGCGATTCGACCCGTTCAAAGACCAGTTCAGTCTCCCTGCCGCCGAGGAGAAAATCCTCGCCTTCTGGCAGGATCAGGAGGTGTTCCACAAGGCCCACGATGCGTCTTTGGATAGGCCGGAATTCGTCTTTTACGAGGGTCCCCCGACGGCCAACGGCCGCCCCGGCATTCACCATGTTATCTCGCGTGCTGTCAAGGACTTAGTGTGTCGTTACAAAGCCATGAAGGGGTTCCGGGTGGACCGGAAAGCGGGCTGGGATACCCACGGCCTTCCGGTCGAAATCGAAGTCGAAAAAGCGCTCAAGCTGGACTCCAAGGCCAAAGTGCTTGAATACGGTATAGCCGCGTTCAACCAGAAATGCCAGGAGTCAGTTTTCAAATACCTCAAGGACTGGGACGAGATTACGCGCCGGATCGGCTACTGGCTGGACCTCGACGATGCCTATGTCACACTCAAAAACGAATACATCGAGTCGGTCTGGTGGATTCTGAAAAACTTCTTCGACCGGGACCTGCTGTACCAGGGATACAAGACTGTCCCGTTCTGTCCGCGCTGCGGCACCGGCTTGTCCAGCCATGAGGTCGCCCAGGGGTACGATCTGGTCAAAGACCCATCGCTGTTCGTCAAGGTGAAAGCGGCCGACGGCGATTTCAGCTATCTCGTCTGGACCACCACGCCCTGGACCCTTCCCTCCAATGCTGCCCTCTGCATGAAACCGGATGCCGACTATGTGTTGGTCGAGCACGAAGGCGAAAAACTCGTCCTGGCCGAGGCTCTCGTGCATCGCGTTCTCGGTGAAGACAAGACCGCGCTCAAGCGTTTCAAAGGGTCCGATTTTCTCAAGCGCCGCTATATCCCGCTGTTCGACATATTCAAAGACAAATCGGATAAAGCATTCTATGTCATCAACGGAGACTTCGTCACACTCGAGGACGGTACCGGTATCGTGCACATCGCTCCCGGTTACGGCGCCGATGACTACGAAATAGGCAAGGCGTACGGTCTACCGGTTCTTCAGGCTGTCGAGGCGAACGGCTACTTTGTCAAGCACGCAAAGCCATACAACGGCATGTATATCAAAGATGCCGACAAGGTCATCACCAAAGACCTGAAAACGGCTGGGCGCCTGTTCAAGATTGAGCAGTACGAGCACAACTATCCGTTCTGCTGGCGCTGCGATTCGCCGCTGATCTACATCGCTCGACAGTCGTGGTATATCAAGACCACGCAGTTCAAAGAGCAGTTGATCGCCAATAACAACGCAATTAACTGGGTCCCCGATGAGATTCGCACCGGCCGGATGCTGAACTGGCTGGAGAACAACGTCGACTGGGCCCTCTCTCGTGAGCGGTTTTGGGGCACGCCGCTGCCGATTTGGGTATGCGACAAGCAGGGCTGTTCCAAGCTGCGCGCGGTCAGCTCCGTGGAACAATTGCGAAAAGAAGGCATCAGTGTTCCCACCGACCTGGATTTGCACAAACCGATGATCGACACAATCAAGCTCAAATGCGAGTGCGGCTCGACTATGACGCGCGTACCGGAGCTTATCGATGTCTGGTTCGATTCCGGCGCTATGCCGTACGCCCAGTGGCATTATCCGTTCGAGAACAAAGAGCTGTTTGAACGAAAATACCCGGCCGATTTCATCTCCGAGGCGGTCGACCAGACCCGCGGATGGTTCTATTCGCTGCTGGCGATTTCCACCATGCTGTTCGACAAGCCGCCGTTCAAGAATGTGGTGGTGCTCGAATTCATACTCGACAAAGAGGGGAAGAAGATGTCCAAGCACAAAGGGAATGTGGTGGACCCCTTTGTAACTGTCGCCAAATACGGCGCCGACCCGGTGCGGTGGTATCTTCTCTCGACCTCAAACCCCTGGATGCCGACACGCTTCGACGAAGATGGCTTGGCCGAGGTGGTCCGCAAATATTTCGACACCCTTCGCAACACGTACACGTTCTTTGCCATCTACGCCAATATCGATGATGTCGTAAGCAAGGCGAATGCGGCAGATACGACGATTGAGCAATATCTCGAACGGAAAGCCGGCCCGCCGGAGCGGTTCGATCTCTGGGTCATGTCGCGCTATCACTCGCTGGTGAAAGATGTCACCGACTGTTTCGACCGTTATGAAATCACCCGGCCGGTCCGCGCCATGCAGAACTTCGTCATCGACGATCTCTCCAACTGGTATGTGCGGCTCAACCGCCGTCGCTACTGGGCCAAAGCAGATGATCCTTCCAAGATGCGCGCCTATCTGACCCTCTACCGTATCCTCGAGGGGGTCTGCCGCCTGAGCGCGCCGGTGTCGCCGTTTATCTCGGAGCTGCTCTGGAAAGAACTGACTGGCGAAACACGCCAGCGCCACAACCTGCCGCTTTCGGTTCACATGATGCCATTCCCCGAAGTCGATTCGGCCCTGGTGAACGCCGAACTTGAGGACTCCATGGAGTTGGTGCGGACAGTCGTGTCGCTGGGGCGGGCGGCCCGGTCGCGCAAGAACCTCAAAGTGCGCCAGCCACTGGCGCGCCTTCTGGTCAATATCGCCGGAGCAAATCAGTTTGAAAAATTGACCGAAGATATCGATATTATCCGGGACGAGTTGAATATAAAGGAAGTGATTGCTGCGGTCGATTTAGACCAGTACATCACCTACGCCGCCAAGCTCAATTTCAAGAGTGCCGGTCCCAAGCTGGGCGGCCATGTCAAAGCGGCGCAGGCGCATGTTGGCAAAATGGACTCTGTTGCGGTCAAGCAGTTCAGCCAGAGCGGCGAACTGTCGTTCGATGACAACGGCACCAAAGTCACCCTGATCGCCGATCTGGTCGAGGTGCAGAGAATCGAGCGGGATGGCTTCGCGGTCGAATCCGATGGTCCGGTGACGGTCGCCCTGTCGGTCAAGTTGACCCCGGAGTTGATCGACGAAGGGTTCGCTCGTGAAATGGTGAACAAAATCCAGAACATGCGCAAAAGTTCCGGGTTTGAAGTCACCGATCATATTATGGTAAGGATCGGCTGCGCCGGGAGATTGAAAGCGGCGACCAGCAAACACGAAGAGTTCATCCGCCGGGAAACTCTGGCCCGACGAATCGAGTTTATAGAGGCAGGTGCCGTTGATGGCGCTACGGAGTGGAATATCAACGGGGAAAAGGCCGCTATCGCGGTGGCCAAACTGTAGCATGCGGAGCACACGATGAAAAAGGCCGATTTGAAAAAGTACGAGACACTCCTTCTGGCCAAGAAGAAGGAGCTGCTCGATGAAATGGGTGTCATCGGCACCACCATGAAAGAGTCCTCCGGCGACCTGTCGTCTTACTCATATCACATGGCCGACCAGGGGACCGACACCATGGAGCGCGAAATGCAGTTTATGTTCGCTTCCAAATCCGGGCGGCTGGTGTACCATATTGATGAAGCACTGCGCCGTATCCAGGATGGTTCCTATGGCACCTGCCAGACCTGTAGCAAGCCGATAAGCCAGGCCCGTCTGGAAGCCGTGCCACACGCGCGCTTGTGCATCGACTGCAAGTCCAAGGAAGAGGAGAAGAAATCTGGCCGCTGACTCGCGCAATCTCCGCTGGCCGGCCGTCATTGTCTTTCTCGTCGTTCTTCTGGACCAGCTCACAAAACTCTGGGCGGTCTCCGCACTCACCGGCCAACCCTCGCAGCCCTTCCTCGGGCGCTTTTTCATGTTTACGCTCATCTACAACGAGGGGGGCGCCATGGGAACCAGCTTCGGGTCCTCGACTTTCTATCTCATCGTCTCGCTCGTGGTCACGCCGATTCTCACCTACTTCATATACACGCATCGCGAACAGCCGATTCTCGCCTTGCCAATGTCCTTTATCGTTGGGGGTGCGATCGGCAACATCATTGACCGAATCCGGTTCGGCCAAGTTGTCGATTTCATCGATATCGACATTCCGGATATCAACCTCCTCTGGATACAGATCGATCGATGGTGGACATTCAACATCGCTGATGCCTCGATAAGCTGTTCGCTCGCGTTTCTGATAGTCTATCTGACTTTCTTCAAACACAAACATTCCGCGCCGCTATCCACCGACACACCGCAGTCCCGACCCGTCGACACGCACTGACGCCCACGCACCGCGCTACTATTGTCATTCCCGCGAAACTTGTCCCGGACTTGATCCGGGAGCGGAAATCGAGTTCTTTGTAGGTCAAAACCCCCACGTTGCAAATCTGTCGGACGGGGTTTTAACAATTGATGCCTTCTACGTCAAGACCCCTCGCAACCTTGAGCCTCAAGAGGGGTCTTGACCTACACATACTTAGAGAACAATATGTTCAGAAGCTATCGTTGTTCGTACGGGAACTGGTTCAGGCAGACATCGTTCACCGTTGACTGAGCGCCGGGAGGTCGATGTCATCGACCCCCCGGTTGTCAGTGCTTTTCGCTAGGATCAAGCGAGGTCGAAGCGATCGAGATTCATGACCTTGGCCCACGCAGCCACGAAGTCCCGTACGAACGCCTGTTGCGAGTCATCACACGCGTAAACCTCTGCAATGGCTCGGAGCTGAGAGTTCGATCCAAAGATGAGATCGACACGGGTGCCCGTCCACTTCAGTTTGGCCGTCGAGCGATCGTATCCCTCGAACACTTCTTCGGCCTTCGATGTCGGCTTCCATATCGTGCTCATGTCGAGCAGGTTCACGAAGAAGTCAGTGGTGAGCGTCTCTGACCGCTTGGTGAAGACGCCGTGTGGTGATTGTCCGACGTTGGCATTCAGGACGCGCAGGCCGCCGACGAGCACCGTCATCTCAGGAGCCGTCAACGTCAATAGCTGAGCGCGATCGACCAGCAAATCCTCCACCGCCCGATGCTGTCCACTAGCCACATAGTTACGGAACCCGTCTGCAGTCGGCTCGAGCACGGCAAAGGAGTCGATATCGGTTTGCTCCTGCGTCGCGTCCGTGCGTCCCGGTGAGAAAGGAACCTTCACGTCATACCCGGCATTCTTCGCGGCCGTCTCGACGGCTGCGCACCCGCCGAGGACGATGAGGTCGGCCAGAGAGATCTGCTTACCGTCCTTACGCGAACTGTTGAAGCCCCGCTGGATTGCCTCCAGCGTCTTCAGTACTTTCGCGAACTGGTCCGGCTGGTTCACAGCCCAGCCACGTTGCGGTTCGAGACGAATGCGTGCGCCGTTCGCACCTCCCCGTTTGTCGCTGCCCCGGAAAGTCGATGCCGACGCCCAGGCAGTGAAGACCAACTGGGAAATGGATAGTCCCGAATCGAGGATTTTGCGTGTCAGTTCGGCGATCTCAGCATCGCCAATCACCTCGTGGGTTACGGTAGGCACCGGATCCTGCCAGAACAACACCTCTGCAGGCACCTCCGGTCCCAAGTAACGAGAGATCGGCCCCATATCACGGTGGGTCAGCTTGAACCATGCACGGGCGAAGGCGTCTGCAAACTCCTTCGGATGTTTGTGGAAGTGACGCGAGATCGGTCCATAGATGGGATCCATTCGCATCGCCATGTCCGCCGTCGTCATGATGGTCGTAACCCGTTTCGACGGATTGTGAGCGGCCGGTGCAAGGTCCTTCTCGGCCGGATTAACCGGGACCCACTGCCAGGCACCGGCGGGACTCTTCACCAGATCCCAGTCGTAGCCGAACAGCATGTCAAAATAACCCATGTCCCATTGGGTCGGTTTCGACGTCCAGGCGCCTTCGATGCCGCTGGAGATCGTCTCGTCCCCTTTGCCGCTGCCGAAAGAGTTCTTCCAGCCGAGGCCCTGCTCTTCGATACTCGCCCCCTCGGGCTCCCGACCGACAAACTTGTCTGCGGGAGCCGCACCATGGCACTTGCCAAACGTGTGTCCGCCGGCAACCAGCGCGACGGTCTCCTCGTCGTTCATCGCCATACGCGAAAAGGTCTCTCGAATATCGCGGCCCGCAGCAACCGCGCTCGGTTGACCGTTCGGCCCCTCCGGATTCACGTAAATCAGGCCCATCTGGACGGCGCCGTAGGGCCCTGTGAGCTCCCGGTCGCCTTGGTAGCGCTGGTCACCGAGCCACTCGGTCTCGGTCCCCCAGTTAATGTCCTCTTCCGGTTCCCAAACGTCCGCGCGCCCGCCGCCGAAACCGAACGTCTTGAGCCCCATCGATTCCAGAGCGACGTTGCCTGCGAGGATCATGAGGTCGGCCCATGAGATCTTGCGGCCGTACTTCTGTTTGATCGGCCACAACAGCCGCCGCGCCTTGTCAAGGTTCGCGTTATCCGGCCAGCTATTGAGCGGCGCGAAGCGTTGGGCTCCGGAGGATGCGCCACCCCGGCCGTCGCTGATGCGGTACGTGCCGGCGCTGTGCCACGCCATGCGGATAAACAGCGGCCCGTAATGGCCGTAGTCGGCCGGCCACCAATCCTGTGACGTCGTCATCAGCTTTTCAAGGTCTTTTTTCACCGCCTTCAGGTTGAGACTCTTGAACTCTTCGGCGTAGTTAAACGCCTCGCCCATCGGATTGGAGAGGGGGGAATTCTGGTGCAGGATATTCAGATTCAACTGGTTCGGCCACCAATCCCGGTTGGTCATCATCTGCGCGTGTCGTCCCCCCGTCACAGGGCACTTTACCCCACTATCCTTGTTTTGGTCACTCATAACTTCTCCTTACACTATATAATTGGTCGTTAATCTCTTCGTCAACATCGGTGTGGCATCCACCATCGACCTTGACAACAGAAATAGTCAGAAATAGTCTATGTTTAGACAGTGTATCGCCACAAGGCAAAAAAAGAGTCATTGCCTCCTCCGCCTGCCTCGCATTATCACTTGAAACTCAAGGACCTCGAAATCCTTGAGTTTCTTCTTTTCTTTAACCTCCAACTGATCCCAGGGAATGTCATATATATCGCCAGTATCTTCATCAATGAAGTGATGGTGCTTCTGAACATTGGGATCGAAAACAACGGCACCTTCCTTAAGCGTCTGCATTCCAATGAGGCCTTTCTCGACGAGAAGGTTCAGCGTGTTGTAAACGGTGGCACGAGAAACGGTCGGGCACTTCCGTCGAGCGGAGATGAGGACATCATCCGCAGTCGGGTGGGCTTTGGTGTACAGCACACATTCAACAACGGCAATTCTCTGAGGCGTCGGCTGAATATCATACAGTCGCAAGATCGAGATGGCATCCTTCATGAGTTTAGATTATGTAACAAATTAGACAATGTCAAGGACAAAATTAGCAGAATGTATGTCGTCAGGAAATTTGGACACACATGCTGCGGCAGGTCGGTCGCAACCCGGCTGCATCTACACCGCTTCCGGGACAGCCATGAAGTGTAGACTAAGAACCGTAACACACCAATTCTGGTGTGAGATTTCATCTTAACACCCCAAATACCGAATCCCATACACCTTTTGTCCGAGCACTCATTCCCGCCGTCCGCCAAATTCACTACCGATCTTCCACTATTCGCTTATCCGCACCACTTACCGACATCGAGCCGACACAAAATCTCCCTCGGAGAAGAACAAAAAGACACAAAATGACAAAACGAACCCAAATTCGTCAAGGAGATGGCAAAACTCCAATGGTGGCGGGAATGTCAGTATTGGCACCTGTTAGGTGCGGCACAAATAGGGTATGGGCCGGAGACATCCGTGACAGAACAATCCGGGGACATGGTTTACAGGTTGAAAATCTGTGCCACACCTGAAAGGTGTGAATTGTTCGTTATGCACTGTGCACCATCGGACAAGTCCTCCGAAAGGTCGCACCTGTTAGGTGCGGCACAAAGAGAAAACGGCACACGTCCACGTGTGCCGTTTACAGTTGGCTCGGAAATGAGAACGGGCTCAGTCGGCAGTCTCTGCAGCGGCGCGGCCCCTGGGAGCGGGGGCGGTACCGAGTTGCTCTTTCACGCGCGCCAGGATCTCGTCGGCGACTTTGGTGTTCTCTTCGATAAACCGTCGCGCGTTCTCGCGTCCCTGGCCCAGACGGTCGGAGTTGTAGCTGAACCAGGAGCCAGACTTTTCGATGATGTTGTAGTTCACCGCCATGTCCAGAAGTTCACCCGACCGGCTGATCCCCTTGCCGTAGATGATATCGAACTCCGCCTCGCGGAACGGCGGCGCAACTTTGTTTTTCACCACGCGAACGCGCGTGCGGGAGCCAACCACTTCTTCGCCTTCCTTGATCGAGGCGATGCGGCGGATATCCAACCGGGTGGTGGCATAGAATTTCAGAGCGTTGCCACCGGTGGTAGTCTCGGGATTGCCAAACATTACCCCGATCTTCATACGAATCTGGTTGATGAAGATTATTGCGGTGTGCGATTTGGCGGTGATGGCGGTCAGTTTACGGAGCGCCTGCGACATGAGACGCGCCTGGAGCCCCATGTGGCTGTCCCCCATTTCTCCCTCGATCTCCGACTTCGGTGTCAGCGCGGCCACCGAGTCGATCACGACAATGTCAACTGCGCTGGAACGAACGAGCGTTTCGGTGATTTCGAGCGCCTGTTCGCCGTTGTCCGGCTGGGAGATCAACAAGTTGGTGAGATCGACCCCAAGCGCTTTGGCGTAGTTGGCATCGAGTGCATGCTCGGCATCGATGAACGCCGCCACGCCGCCCGCTTTCTGCGCCTCGGCGATGACGTGGAGTGTCAGCGTGGTTTTTCCAGATGCCTCCGGTCCGAATATCTCGGTCACCCGTCCGCGCGGAATGCCCCCCACACCGAGCGCGTGGTCCAGCCCGAGCGAACCGCTGGGAATTACTTCGATTTCCATGACCGTACCGTCGCCGAGCCGCATGATCGAGCCCTTGCCGAACGACCGTTCGATCTGCGTCAGCGCCGCATCGAGCGCCTTCTTCCTGTCAGGCAGGGTGCTGGTGGTAGCCATCTCCGCCTTCCCTTTCTTTATCTCTATCTTCTTGCTTTCCATGATCGCAATCTATCCTCACAACCATCCAAATATATCACATTTCCGTCGGGCTTAACATAGTTTCCCCCACTGACAGGGTCTGTCAGTCAAAAGCGATGGATTGGGGGCAATCGCAAAAAATAGCCCGCAGCCGCCACCGGCCCAGAATCTGGCGGTGATAAGGCTTGGGCGGAATCTGGCGTGCGGTTCGCCCAGCCCCCAAGTCACCTGTTTCGACAAAAAGGCGGACGTTTCGCCAAACTGTGCAAGGGGTTACAACTTTGGAACTCCGACCATTAACCTCCACGATTCGCAGCGTTTTTGGTACTGGTAACACATTGACCGACAATACGATATATCGTATGCTCCTAACGGAAACCGGTAGCACAAATGGCATGGCAATTGCTCCGCAAGCGGTGACTTGGTAACTACTCGAAACAGGGTTAGCTTTTAATAGAGGTCCCATGAAGAAGACTCTGCTCCTCACATTCATTGTCGCGGTTTTAATGGTGCCATCGGCGTTTGCCGTGCCGCGCCTTCAACTTTATATCCCCGGAGCTACGTACGATAATGCCAGTGATACGTGGGTTACTCCGGACCAGGATTTTGAGCTCTGGGTGGTGGCGGCCAAGCTGAACCGCGGCGAGCTCTTTAACGTCAATCTGGTGGCTTCGCTGGCGTCCGGCCAGGCGGCGGTTGATGGCGGCCTGCAGATCACTAATGCCGCCAATGTCACCACGACCTTTGATGCCGCAGATTTCCTCTATGGCACGCCGCCGTCCACTGGGGACGATGCCGGTGTCATGCCTCCGCACGGAATTTTCCCAACCAACTACACTGAGATGCTGGTGACCAGCCAGACTAGTTCGCCGTACGTTGGCGTGTATGATTATGTCGATCCGGATGACCCGGACACGGGATTTGACAATTTCGGCAACATCTATCGGTTCAACATCCACACCTCTTACAGCTACTTGCACTTCGACGCTTACGGGTTTTACCGTGATGTCGATGGGCGCTTCATCAAGGCCCCGTTCTCGCACGATGCCGAGTCCGGCAAGACACCGGTTCCCGAACCTGCGACCATGCTCCTAATGGGTCTTGGTCTGGCCGGCGCCGGCGTGGTGAGGAAGTTCAAGAAGTAAACCCCCGCTTTAGTAATACCCTTCCAGGGGCGGTTCCGCAAGGGACCGCCTTATTTTTTGCCTAAAGACCGCTTCGATGAGATGCGTCGTCAGGGTAGAGGTTGCAGTTGGGCCTGATGAAGCGACTGGTAGATCGGCCCTTGCGGCGTCAGGGTGGAACGGAACAATATCACTCGGTCGAAATCGACGGCGACAGGTGTAATGCGATACGACTGCAAATAGTCGGTTAGCGGTGTCAGGTTATGCTGGTCTTTCACGCGACCCAGCGTCAGATGCACCTTGAACATTTTGTTGTCCGGTTCGAATCCAAACTCACGCACTGACTTTTCGATGTCGACGTTCATCTCGGCGAGCAGGTCCGCATTCCGGTGCAGTCCCACCCAGATCACATTTGGTCGTTTGATATTGGGAAACACGCCAAGCCGATCGATGTTGGAGCGGACAATCAAATGGTGTGCGGCGAGATCATCGATCGCCCTCTGGAGTTTCGGCACCAGCGCTTCTTCGGTATCGCCGAGGAACCGCAGCGTGAGATGGATCAGGTGTGCATCCACCCACTTGACCGAGCCCCCTTTGGCGCGAAGGTCCGCGATGAGTTTCGCAAGGTACTCCTCGACCGACTTCGGAAGCGGCAAGGCAATGAACAACCGCATCATGTGATATCGAGAATCTCCCGCCGAAGCATGTCAAGTGCGGCGAACACCGCCCGTGAGCGATTGTACTCCCGGTTAGAACCGAACTGGAATGTCTGAGCATATGATCCATGCGCCGAGGCCAGTCCGATCCAAACCAGTCCGACCGGCTTGTCATCGGTGCCGCCGTCGGGGCCAGCGATACCGGTGATTGAGAGCGCATAATCGGCATGCAGTCGTTTCCGGCATCCGGCCGCCATGGCCATCGCGCACTGTTCGGAGACCGCGCCGTGTTCGATAAGGATTTTCTCGTCGACATCGAGCAACTCGGTCTTCGCTTCGTTGGCGTAGGCCAGAACGCCGCCAAGGAAATAGCGCGACGCGCCTGGTATGGCGGTGATGGTCATGCCGAGTTCACCGGCAGTGCATGATTCCGCGACCGCCAGCGTTCTGTCGTTGTCGAGGAGAAGCTGCCCTACTGCGCTTTCGAGCGTGTCATCGTCACGGCCGTAGATAAACTTGCCGCACACCGAATCCAGATACCGGGTGAGATTCTGGGCCTTCTCTGCGGCCTGGGATTCGTCGTCGGCCTGGGCGATGATGCGGAGGTCCACGCCGCGTGGTGACGGCAGATAGGCCAGCCGCACTCCCGGCTCCAGTTTAAGATTGGGGATGATCATTTCTGCCAGCCGTGATTCGATCAAGCCGAATGTCCGGAGCTTGACAACTTTCAACGGTTTGCCGGTTTTCAGCGCTTTTAGGTATGGCAATACCTCATCGGTGATTATCTGACGCATTTCCGACGGAACGCCCGGCAGCGAGATGAAGATCTTGCCGTCCTCGGCAATGTTTATACCAACAGCAGAACCGTGCTTGTTCGGGAAAATACGAGCCCCTTGCGGGAGCAGCGCCTGATTCTGGTTGATGGCCGGCATCTCCAGCCCCCGCCGCGCATATCGCTTCTTGATATCTTCGAGAATCTCCTCTTGAAACACGAGATTCCGTTTGAACACCTTGACGATCGCGCGCTTGGTGAGGTCGTCGTCGGTGGGGCCGAGACCGCCCGTGGTGATGACGATCTGGCAGCGCTTGAGCGCAAGCCGGAACGCCTCTTCCATTGCTTCGACATTGTCGCCGACCGAGGTCTTGAATTTTACCGCCAACCCGATGTCCATCAGCCGGGAGGCGATAAACGATGCGTTGGTGTCGATCGTGTGGCCGGTGATGATCTCGTCACCGATCGTGATTATTTCAACATCCATATCGATCTCCGCGCCTAAAGTACCGGTCAGAAACGGTCCAGCGCAAAGAGAATTATCTGTGTCAGGATATTGGCCTGGACTCCAGCCACGACATCATCCATGGTCACCCCCCATCCGGCCGGGAGCTTTTCGGATTGGGCTGCAGGCGGAAGTTTGACGACATCGAAAAGCCGGAACGCCACAAAGGCGATCAGGTAAGCTGTGAGCGTGTGTTTCACGAACAAGACGGCTATTGCCATGCCGGCCCATTCATCGATGACGATCTTCTTGGAGTCGTGGCCGTAAACACTTTCGGCTTCGGTGGACAACCAGACTGAGACGAGAAAAAGAATCACGGTGGCAATCACGGCAACAGTTGTGGAGTAACCGAATAAGAACCAGACCAGTACCCAGGCCGGTAGAGTTCCGACCGTTCCAGGCACGGCGGGGGACAGCCCGGTGTACAGGCCGGTGGCGAACAGTTTGACGATAAATGCTTTCAATAAAAATCCTATTTGAGCACGCTTTTTATCATGAAGAAATACTTGATCACGTAGTCAACCCCGGTCCAGATGGTCACAACCGCCGTGATCCACATCAGGGCGTTGAAATAGAACAGGTGGTCGAACTTGCCGAGCGGACCGATGCCGGTGCCGAAGTGATACAGAGTGGCGACCAGGCAGATATAGGTCATTACGACCGCTATCACACTAAGCTGGAGGAAAGTCTTGACCTTGGCCCACCAGGTGGGGGGAATGATGACGCCGCGATAGGCGGCCAGTAACCGAAGGCCGGTAATGGCGAACTCCCGCCCGATGATCAGCATCACCGGCAACGGGGAAACGTAATGGAGTGACACGAACGAGACCAACGCGCTTGAGGCCAGAATCTTGTCAGCGAGCGGGTCCATGAATTTGCCGAAGCCGGTCACGACGCCGTATTTGCGGGCGTAGTAACCATCGGCCAGATCCGTAAGTGCGGCGATAAGGAACACCCCCAGGGCGGCCAGTCGCAGGTAGTAGTCGTCCATGACAAACAGGATCATGAAGACCGGGGCCAGAACTATGCGAAGCAGGGTCAGCTTGTTGGGAGTGTTCATGCCGGGCCAAAGGTACTGAAATGGGGGAAGGGAGTCAAATGGGGGGGCTTTTTTGCGTGGTGTCGGGCGTCTTTGCCGGGCACCCACCTCGATTCGAAGAGGCCGTCAGCCTGAGACGCGTGACGGCAAGGTGTACATCCCCACCGCAGAGCGTTAGGGCACTCGGCAATTCCAATGAAAAAGCCCACCTGCCAAAGGTCGGCTGTGCTTCTCGAGCCACGGGAAACTGAACTCAACGTTACATAGAACTCTTGGACTAGCTCACTTCAATTGAAGCAGTCTCCTGCAATATAGCAGGGATCAGAAGGGTTGAGCCAGCACACGTTGTGCACTAACTGTACACCCCGAAACGGAGTACAATTCGCTGGGTATACCCAGCAACAATTGTCATCCCCCGCACGCACATCTGACGCCAAAGAGAAGACGAATGAGAACGTGAGAGCAGAGACAAAGGCCAACAGTAATACGAGTTTTCTCCTGGTTTTCATGTAAACCTCCTTTGCATGGCTTGGTCAGCTCCCGTGGCACATTTGGAGCTTATTTCCGATTCTCTATGAAATGTCTGATTTGATTCTCATTCAGAGCTCCCACGGTTAGTTCGCTAATCCTAAGTGATTCATCAACAATCATGTTAAAGGGATATGTCGAGAGTCTGATACCTGCTCCGAAATCGCGGTTTCGATCCAACAGAAAGTGGCAGGCCAGGCCGAATCTGACCTGAAGTTTAAGAAGTGCGGCTGGGTCGTGAGGCGTGATGATGAGAAATCGTGCTTGGTTGATATATACTGCTCCCCATTAGTGCGTAGCGTGTCGTAAGCGAGTATCTTGTGGCTGATTTCACAAAGGAGATTGGTCATGAAGCGACGGCAGTGGGATTCAAAGACAAAGGCGAAGATCGTGTTGGAGGG